>NZ_JAEQCX010000052.1:0-82623 GCF_020738035.1 Microcoleus sp. PH2017_28_MFU_U_A | reverse complement strand
GTGGATAGGTTTTCTTTTTCACCCTCATTCTCTCCTAGCGCGGTGGCTCTAGTTCTTCTTTTGCCACCGTTCTCATCTTTGGTTAGTCTAAACTACAGTGAAATTATCTGCGTCGATCTGTGTTGATCTGCTTGACATCTGTGGTTAACTTATCAATCAAAGATTTATGCAAAATCTAAAATCTAAAACCTAAAATCTACAATCTAAAATCGGATGACTCAAGTTTCGATCGCCTCCTTGATTCAAGGGGCAATTTCAGGAGATTATATTGTCAGCTTTCCTACCGATACTGTACCCGCTTTGGCGACGCGGCCCGATCGCGCGGAGTTGATTTTTGCAGCTAAAGGGCGCCGTCAAGACAAACCGCTGATTTTGATGGCTGCATCGGCTGAGGCTTTGTGGCCTTACGTGCAGGGGAGTCCAGGAGAGTTGAATTTGTGGCAACAAGTGGCTGAATCCTATTGGCCTGGGGCGTTAACTTTGGTGCTGCCGGCTTCGCCGCTGGTGCCGACTGCCATGAATGCGATCGATCGCACTACGATCGGAGTACGAGTGCCTAACTTTCCCCTTGCACTCCAGATTTTAGGGCAGACAGGCCCTTTGGCAACTACCAGTGCTAATTTATCAGGCCAAGCGCCTCTAGAGTCGGTGGCAGAAATTGAGGCACAGTTTCCCGAAGTTTTGACATTAGTTGCTACTGAATTAGCAACAGCGCCAACCGCACCGACGGCTTCGAGTTTGCCTTCGACTGTGGCTAAATGGACTGGTGGCGGTTGGGAAATATTGCGACAAGGCGCGATCGAGCTAGAATGCTAAAAGCTAAACTCCTAGGCAAAGTAATATGGCGCCGATCGGCTGGAGCGACTTGATATATTTAGGTATGGGACTCGGACTGGGTTTCGGAAGCAGTTTGATTTGGCGCAGGCAGCAAAAAAGCTCGCAACAGCCAGAACCTGCTCCCTATGTGCCTCCAACTCCTCAAGAAAATGATTTAGAGAAGTTTGATGCCCTTTCCGATCAACTGAAGCAAACTCAATTGGCTTATCAGATGGCATCGGAGATGAGTCTATTTAAGGCGGGCTTTTTGGCTCGAACTTCTCACGAGTTGCGATCGCCCCTGAGCACTATGATTGGTACGCTCCAATTAATTCTGTCGGATTTGTGCGACGATCCTGCTGAGGAGCGAGAGTTTGTCGAACAAGCTCACGTTGCAGCACTCAAGCTGGTGAAATTGATAGATGAAATTATCTCTGTTGCTAAAACTGAACACGGCACTGACACGATGGATATTGAGCCGATTCAGTTAGCTAAGGTTTTTGATGAAATTGATGATTTAACTTACTTACAAGCTGCTAATCGCAGCATTCGTCTGGAGATATTGCCACCCGATCCGGGCATTTATGTATTGGCAGATTTGCCGAGGTTTAGGCAAGTTTTAGTCAATTTGATAGATACTGCTATTGCTCAGATGGAGGAGGGAAGTATTTCTGTTTCTGCACATTCTTCGCCGGAATCTGGATGCGTTCATATTTGGGTGGACGATCAGCGCTCGGTTAGTGCTTGGAGCGAATCTTGGGATTTGCTGAAGCACGATTTGGAGTCGGATGCTACTAAGAGCAGCGATAATTCTCACGTCTCTTCTGGCATGAGGTTGTTGATGAATCAGACACTTTTAACTTTGATGAAGGGAAAGTTGGAAGTTTTGGCTGTGCCTTCTGAGTCGGAAGAGTCCAATTTTAACCGCACTCAATGTTCTATTCCTTTGGCAACTTTGTGATCGAGGAAGTTCGGCAACTGACTTTGTAACTGATTAATATCCATTCCGGCTTTGCCGAAATAATATAGAGGACACGGCAGTGCCGTGTCCCTACCGCGATCGATGGTAGGGAAACGACACTGCCGTGTCCTCCGTTTATATCATTCCGATCCTAACGGATTTGAGATAACTATCGCTCAATTAATTGTAGGAAAACGACTGTCTTGTGGCTGATTGTGGATAATAATTAATAAGTAGTAAGGTGCGCTGCGGCGCACCTACATTTTATAGATTTGGGTGGGACTTTTGTGCTGGTTTAGCAAATAGCAGTTAGCAATTCGCCTTTGCTAATTTCTAATTCGATATTCTCTTCTAAAAGCTGATTTTCAAGTACCATTGTAGTGCTGGCGTTATGCTGAAAACCGATGCGCTCGTAGAAGCTTTGTTTGTAAGTTGTCATCAGGTAAACTCGCTCTACTCGGCACATCCGAGGGTGACTCAAGACAGTTTGCACTAATTTGCGGCCGAGTCCTGCACCTTGGTAATCTGGATGAATGGCGACATCCCAGATGGTGGCTCGATAGATGCCGTCTGAGGTGGCTCTGGCAAAGCCGATCGCCTGCGGGCCATCCCAAACTGTCACAACTGGTTCGCTGTTGGCGATCGCAATTTCCCAATCTTCTATCTTGCGCGCCCTCGCCCAAAAGGCGGCGGCTTTAAATAGTTCTTGGATTTGTACTATGTCAACGCGATCGCGACTTGTGCAAAATTGAATCTGACTGGAATCCCTAGTCGTTGATGTCATGCTCAATGTGCCTGTAAGTTTTATCTAAACTGTGTTACTTTTACTGTCTTGCAGGAGTGAAAGTTAATTTTGCTTGGGAACGATCGATGATTGAATTCCCGATTTACAAAACTATTTTTATTTATACACAAAACGCAACTAATTTCCGTAATTATTAATACTTTTTTGTATAAAGATTAGACGGCGGTTGAAACCGCTTCTAGACAAGTGAAGTCCGCCTCCGCGGACTAAAGAAGATCGCGTAATTTGTACCTCCTTGTCTTCAACCCGCGGAGGTGGGTTTTGTGTGTATAGACGCGGTTTCAACCGCCCAGTATTCCTAAAGAAGATCGCGTAATTTTTACCTCCTTGTCTTCAACCCGCGGAGGCGGGTTTTGTTTGTATAGACGCGGTTTCAACCGCCCGGTATGCCGAACCCAAACATATTGGGGCATCACGAATGTCTCAGTTTTGCAGCCAGCGGGCGGCATCTTTGGCGTGATAAGTCAAAATCAAATCGGTACCAGCACGCTTGAATCCTGTCAAAGTTTCCATTACCACTCTTTCTTCATCAATCCAACCGTTGAGGGCGGCGGCTTTCACCATCGCGTATTCTCCAGAAACGTTGTAAGCAGCAACTGGCAAATTAGTGGCTTCCTTGACGCGCCAGATAATGTCCATGTACGCTAAAGCTGGTTTAACCATTAGCATATCCGCACCTTCAGCAATGTCCAGAGCAATTTCTTTGAGAGCTTCGCGGCCATTTCCTGGATCCATTTGATAGGTGCGCCGATCGCCAAATTGCGGAGCCGAATCCGCCGCATCCCGAAACGGGCCATAATAAGCTGAGGCGTATTTTGCCGCGTAGGACATGATGGGAAGATCTTCAAATCCAGCCGAGTCCAATCCTTCGCGAATTGCTCCCACAAAACCGTCCATCATTCCCGAAGGTGCAATAATATCTGCACCAGCTTGAGCTTGAGCAACGGCTGTTTTTTTCAGCAATTCTAGCGTCGGATCGTTCAAAACTCGGCCGCTTAAATCTCCGACTTCCAAATAGCCACAGTGACCGTGACTCGTATATTCGCACAGACAAGTATCGACCATGACAATTAAATCTGGTACGGCTGCTTTAACTGCTGCCGTCGCTTTTTGGACGATGCCACAATCGTGCCAAGCACCTGTCGCGTCTGTATCTTTGTCTGCGGGAATGCCGAATAAAATAATCGCGGGAATACCGAGATTGTAAACTTCTTTTGCTTCTTCTACGATTTTGTCTACCGATAGCTGGTAAACTCCGGGCATCGATCTGACTTCTTTGGCAAAAGCTTCCCCTGGTACGGCAAATAGGGGGTAAATTAAGTCGCTGGTTGTCAAGATATTTTCGCGTACCATCCGGCGGAGTTGGGGATGGTTGCGGAGGCGGCGGGGGCGGTGAGTTGGAAACATAATGTTTTTTTACGGTAGATTAAAGTCCGGATTTCTGGAATTAGCGACATTTGTTTAAAAGTCTAAAGCTTATTGTTGGTCGATCGCTCTCAAGCTACGTAAAGTTCTGTAAAACTCGTGATGTCCGTGGTTCGCAGTTAGGACTTGAGGCCAATGGCATTAAAAATCATCGCATCAAAAGCTGTAAGGTAACAGCTAAATCTATCGTGGCCTGACAAAGCCAAATATCTCTCTGGGCCAGAACTCGGGCGCCATCTTCTGGTATGGGGGCGTACAGGAAATTTAACGCCAAACTCGTCTTAAATTCAACACAAATCCCGGCAATACGTCTTCACCCGATAACTCGGTTGGATTGGCCAATATTTCTACTTCTAACCAGCCCAATCTCGCACCATTGTCAATATATTCTCGCATCTTTGTTTGGAGGGTGGAGAGACTGTCAGATGCCGATCGCAATTCTACTACAAAGTCGGGACATAGGGGAACGAAGCCTTTTCGTTCTTTTGCAGTTAGTGCTTCCCAGCGAGCTCGACTCACCCAAGAAGCATCGGGAGAACGGGTTGCACCGTTAGGAAGGATGAATCCTCCCGAAGAGTCAAAGCCTTCTCCTAAATCTTCGTGTGTTTCGCACCAGTTGCCGAGTTGCCCGCTGATGCTGAGGTTGCGGCTACTGGATTCGCCTCCTGTGGGTGGATTCACTATTAATTCTCCTTGTGCGGTTCTTTCTAATCTCAAGTCGGGATTTGCGAATACTAAGGCCTCGAATTGGTCGCCGGTGACGGTTAGGGCGATCGAATTCGGCACTTCTAGAGATATGGTTTCTAGTTGAGTAAATGTTTGTACCATAGCAACTTCTCCGTAAATTTAACCCCAAACTCGCCTTAAATTCAACACAAATCCTGGCAATACATCCTCTCCCGACAACTCGGTTGGATTAATTAATATTTCTACTTCTGCTTGTTGTCGGTAACCAGCCCAATCTCGCACCATTGTCAATATATTCTCGCATCTTTGTTTGGAGGGTGGAGAGACTGTCAGATGCCGATCGCAATTCTACTACAAAGTCCGGACATAGGGGAACGAAGCCTTTTCGCTGTTTGGGTGTCAAGGCTTCGAGGCGTTCTCGACTCACCCAGGAAGCGTCGGGAGAACGGTTAGCACCGTTAGGAAGGATGAATCCTCCCGAAGAGTCAAAACCCGATCCTAAATCCTCGTTGTCATCGCACCAGCGAGCAAGTTGCCCGGTAATGTTGAAATTCCTTTCGCTGGATTCTCCGCCGGTGGGTGGATTCACTATTAATTCTCCTTCTGTGGTTCTTTCTAATCTTAAGTCGGGATTTGCCAATGCTAGGGCCTCGAATTGCTCGCAACTTACAAGCAGGGCGATCGAATTCGGCACTTCTAGAGATATGGTTTCTGGTTGAGTAAATGTTTGTACCATATTCAATTGCAGCCTTTTTTGGGTAAAAATTGGTAACAAAAAAACTATTGTGTAGGGTGCGTCGCTATGAGCTTTTCAAGCTGATGTGCAAATTATCAATAGCGACGCACCCTACGGTTTCCATAGGTTTGTAGTGAGGACTTCAGTCCGCATCAAAGAGAGGACTGAAGTCCTAACTACGAACCATTTTTTACAACTGACCAAAACCTTTTTTAGGCTTGTTTTTTTTCTTTTTCTTCTGGCCGCCCATTCCCTGCATTCCCTGCATTCCTGGCATTCCCGGCATTCCCGGCAATCCTCCCATTCCTGTAAAGTTACCTTGACTCATTTGCTGCATCATGGTACGCATTTTCTGGAAGTCGCTAACGAGTTTTGTTACGTCGTTTTCTGCGTAGCCTGCGCCTTTTCCGATGCGACGGCGGCGGGATGGAGAACTTGCTAAAAGTTCGGGGTTGCGACGTTCTTCAGTTGTCATCGAATTAATCATGGCTTCGGTGCGTTTTAATTGCACTTCTCCCTGCCGCATTTGTTCGTCGGAGAGTTTGTTCATCCCGGGAATCATTTTCATGATGCCGCCGAGGGAACCCATGTTTTTGAGCAATCTAGTTTGTTTGAGAAAGTCGGTAAAGTCGAACTTTGCCGTGAGCATTTTCTCTTGCATTTTCTCGGCATCGGCGATGTCGAATTCTTCTTGCGCTTTTTCGACTAGCGTCAAGACATCGCCCATGCCGAGGATTCTCGATGCCATGCGATCGGGATAAAATGGTTGCAATGCTTCCACTTTTTCACCAACGCCGACAAATTTAATTGGCGCGCCGGATATTTGCCGCACTGATAGCGCTGCACCGCCGCGACTGTCGCCGTCTAATTTGGTTAAGATGGCGCCGGTAATGCCGATTTGGTCGTGAAAAGTGCGGGTTAAATTCGCTGCTTCTTGGCCGGTCATGGCATCAACAACTAACAGCGTTTCGTGGGGTTGTACTGTTTGTTTGATGCGAAGCAATTCGGCCATCATGTCTTGGTCGATTTGCAGGCGGCCTGCTGTATCGACGATGATTGTATCGACGCCTAGTTGTTTGCCATGTTCGATGCCTTGGCGGGCAATTTCTACGGGGTCAGTATCGGTGCCTAGTTCAAATACTGGTACGTCGATTTGTTTGCCGAGAGTCAGCAATTGGTCGATCGCCGCTGGTCGATAAATGTCGGTGGCGACTAGCAGTGCGGTAAGATTTTGCTTGCGGAGGTGCAGCGCTAGTTTGGCGGTGGCTGTGGTTTTCCCGGTTCCTTGCAAACCGGCCATCAGGATGACTGTGGGCCCGGATTCGGCGGTGGCGAGGGGTACGTTGGTTTCCCCCATGACGCGGACGAGTTCGTCGTGGACGATTTTGATGAATTGTTGGTCGGGACGGACGCCTGAAACGACTTCTGCGCCTTGTGCTTTGGCCGCTACCTCTGAGATGAAGTTTTTGACGACTTGGAGGTTGACATCGGCTTCCAGGAGGGCGCGGCGGACTTCTTTGAGCGCGTCTTGGATGTTGCTCTCGGAGATTTTATTTTGTCCGCGCAGTTTTTTCCAGGTGGATTCGAGTCGATCGGCAAGGGCTTCAAACATAGGGCATTGTTGGCTAGTCAGTCTTTTTCATTTTAGGGCTAAATGGGGCTTTTTGGATTAATGTTTTGCTAAAAGTTAGATTTTTTATTTTTTAACCGCTGATGAACGCGGATTAACGCTGAAACTACTTCAAATTCATGTAGTAGGGTACGTTTGTCCAAACCCTACTTTCTGGAATATGATTAAAGTATTTTCGTCGCCTAGCCACAATTTTAATGTCTGTTTATGCCCAAAAAGATTCGAGAACTCAAAAGCCTGCTGCTAAAAGCTGGGTTTACTTATCGTTCGGCAAAAGGCAGCCATACAAGATGGGTTCATCCTTTACTACCTACTGAACCAATTACCATTGCTGGCAATGATGGCGATGATGCGAAACTGTATTTAGAGAGAGAAGTTAATCGAAAACTTGGAATATTGAAAGCAATTGAAGAAGAGGAACCTGAATCATGAAATTACCTTATATAATTGTTATTCAATGGTCGGATGAAGATAACTGCTATCTAGTTCACTTACCTGATTTTCCATCTCAGCAGTTCCACACTCATGGAGATACCTACGAAGCCGCTTTGCAGAATGCAGTAGAGGTATTAGAGCTTTTAGTTGAAGAATATCAGGTAGATGGTAAATCTCTCCCAGAACCTAAAACTTTAGTAGAAAATTTGCTGTTTGCTTGAATATAGATTTGAAGAGATCGCCATTCCCCAAAAATAGGCGATCGCTCTTTTATGTAGAAGGGCGATCGTTGTTATTGATTTTTTTATTTTTTAACCGCTGATGAACGCAGATTAACGCTGATGTGTTTGGATGTTTTACAGTTATAACCTCGCTATCAACTGTTTGCTGTCAACTGTCAACTATCAACTGCCTGCCCTGAGCGTAGCCGAATGGTCAACTGTCAACTGTCAACTGTCAACTGTCAACTGTTTAAGTATTCTGCGATCGCCCGTTGGAGCGTGAACAGGGTGCGATCGCCCTTTTGGACTTTTTCGATTAACAACCGCCGTCTCAAGGATTCAACGGCTTTTAGGAATTCTGAAGGAGATAATTCGAGCAGGGCTGGCTTTTTGGAGATTTCGACTGGTTTGTTTTGATTTGCCAACCAGGACATGACTTGTTTTTCGGTGTCAGACAAGCGCTGAAAATGTTGGTGCAATAAATATTCTAAGTCTCCTAAAACTAGGCTATCATAGGATAAGAAATCAGAAATATTGCCGTTAAATAAGTCTTGAATTGTAGCAGCTACTGTATTTAACCACAAGGGATTGCCTCGGTAAAGGTCGATTAATTCTGACCATTTTTCTGATTCTGATAGGCCTTTTTCTGTGAATATTTCTCGCGCTGATTCGCCTAAACCATTGAGTTGCAATGTTTGACAATTTTTCTGGTGGCTTTCTAATGCGGCAATTTCTCTGGGTTTTTCCCAACTAATCAAGATTATGCAACTGTTGTGGCATGATTCTACGATCTGTTTGAAGAAAGTGCCGTAGTTTTCATATCCTGGTTGGTAGTTTCCTGCTAGTTGTTGGCTGCTGAAAATTGTTTGCACATCATCGAGGATGATGAGACAGCGGTGCGATCGTAAATGGTGGATTACCCCCCCCAACCCCCCCTTGCTAAGGGGGGGAGAAAGAGGTTGAATCTCTTCGCCACGCCTGGGAGAAGCAGGCTGAATCTCTTCGCCCCCCCTTGATAAGGGGGAATTGGGGGGGTTAGTTTCTTGCTGCTGCGATAGGAATTGAATTATGTCGGTTTGGAGTGAGGCCAGCGGTGGAGAGTTGTGGAGGCTTCGCCAGATGATGCAGTCGAATTCGTGTTGAATTTGTGGGATTAGTTGGAGTGTCAGGGCGGTTTTGCCAATACCGGATAAGCCGAGGATGGTGATGAGGCGGGTGCGGCTTAAAATCCAGTTTTCGAGGGTTGTGAGTTCGGATTTGCGATCGAAAAATGTCGAGATTTCTGGTGCGTCGCCTAAGTCGATGCGGGGCTGTTTGGCTGTTGGTTCGGGGTTTTGGGGTGTTTTGGGCGATCGCACTTTTTCAGGACAAACATTAACCTTATTATTAACTGTTATACTCTCGCCTCTTATATTTTCAACAATTGCTGATTGATAATTATAAACTATACCCTTTTCTAATACAGCCCTAAAATTATTTTTAGTAATATTTTTTTTCAATCCTTTAGAAAGTGTTTTCCAAAGGTCCGATCCGACATTTCTGACATGACTTGGACTTGAGTAAACTTCTTGAGCAATTTGCGTGTAAGTTGCGTCTTCTAATGTTCCCCGCAAAATAGCATCTTGCACATAATCTAAATGCTTTCCCGTCTTAGCAAAAATTAGCTGATCTGCCAGTGTCAAGACTTCTGCAATATCCATAGATTCGGGAAAAGCTGGAGTTTACGCCATTCATTATACCTGACATTTCGTACAATCGTGACATTTTTGATTTTGTCATCTATCTAAAGTCAGGATTTTTCCTACACAGCTCATCCTTTATATTAATTGATTAAGGTGTTGAGAGGATATTTTATATGAAGCGCGATCGGTGGCTCAGCGGTTTGTTTCTCGCTGGGATGTTATGTGTGATGTTAGGGACTTTTGGCGCACAAGTGGCTCAGGCTCAACGCCCCATTCCTTTGGAAGACCTTCAATGTGTTAAGCGATCGGGTAGGTGGGGTGCTGACAAACAAGATATTTCTGTAGGCAGACAAATTTACACTACTGTTTTATATATTGATCCTGATACCACTATGACTTGTCGGCTTCCTGGCGGCCCCGCTACTCTCCGATTCGAGTTTGCGATTCCTGACACATCGAATGCCCCACCAGCACGAATAGATGTTTATGTAGACGGAAATCAAGTAGCTTCTCGGACTGGCGATCGAGGTAAAGTACATACAATGCTAGTAAATGTTAGCAATGGCAAAAGTTTAGCAGTAGAAGTATTTTGTGCGAGGGCCACAAATTGCTATAAATCTTACTGGTTTATGAAAGCTCAACTTGAGCCGGGGGCAAGCTCTCCAGGGAGTAAATAAACTATGAGCATCAGTCGCCGTCAATTTAATCGGATCGTCATCTGGGGTGGCGCTTCTTTTGCTGCTTCCGCAACATCCGGCATCTTTTTCCCTAAACCCGCCGAGGCTTTTTCCCTAGAATTTCCGATTAGTGCCTTATCAGCCGATCGCGTTTTCAACGGTATTCAAAAACATTGTGGAGCACAACCCATCCCCGGCGTTCTCTCACCGATCGTACAAGGCAATAGTAATGTTAGCAATAAAATAGAACCAGCGGCCGCCAACGCCATTCGCACCGCAGACAAACAATTTGTCAACCGTAATTTTACCAGCCAAAGAACCGAATTAGCCGTAACAGGCAGCGGTTCTAATTTTGCATCAGATACCAGTCGGCTGTGGGGGCGGCAAAGACAGGATAGAGTCGGCCCGAATGTGGGCTTTGGCTTCGTCCAAAAGTGGGAAGATCAATATAGCGATGCCAAAATTTCTGGGCCGACAATGTGCGCTATTCATAATGCTCAAAGAGTCTTAGCCGATCAAAGATTAACACCTCCAGAAATCGCCGCTTCTGTCTTACCAACGCGATCGCGATTGGATGATTGGGGCTCTTGGGGAGGGGATGCCGATGCGTCTGCTGGGAGGAATCCCGGTGCTGTTTTTGCTCAATACGATACAGCCGCAGGTACGGTGACATCTCGCTATGATTTAGTTGAACCGGGGCCGAAAGGTTTTGGGCGGGTTGAGTATACTATTGAAGCGGAAAATCAGCCGCGGCGGGTGATTTTGGTGACGGTGAGGTTTTAGGGGAAAAGGTAATACTAGATCTGGGTTAAATATCCCCTATCGCTGTCTAGTATAATAAAATAATCCCGATCGCATACAACCGAATGGAATCTCTACCCAATAACTGGGCGGACATTCAGCCTGACATCGTATATCAAACGCTGGCTGATATGCTAGTATCTTTTAGCAAAAAGCAAATCCGCCTCGGCCAAAGATACGATGGAACCAATAAACATCTCAAAGCTATTCAAAATGGTAGAGTACCGCCCGATGGTAATATGGGTCTTGTTCCTTCGGAACAAGAAGGATACGATCTCAAATCTAAGGTGTTAGGATCGGGTGGAGATTATCGCTATCATGGAAAGTTTATTGAAGGAGTTTTACACTTTCCTGGTGTCAAAACAAGTCATTAACGGAGAATTAAGCTGATGAGTGCAGTAACTTTGACCGATCGCCAAATTTGGGATGAACTTGCTAAACTCTTAGCACCTATTAATATAGATCGCATCGCCACCCAACATTTAGAAGCCTGCAATTACACAATAAGAGGTTACTGGGATAGCAATAACAAATTTTACGAAGAAATTGCTTTAATTCATCCAATCTGTGCGGATCTAATCGGTCGATCGATAGGCACAAATCTCACCAACAACCACCCGAATTCTGACTGGATTAAACTGAAAATTTTACTCAAAGCAGATCTATCTGCCAGCAAAAAGGACTTAGTTAACGATGAGGAAGATGATGAAATTGGCGAACTCACTCTAATTTTAGATACCAATCTCAAAGTTATTGATGAAAACTGGTCGATCGACCTAGAATCTCCTTTTGTTATTGCCAAAATTCAACCAAATTAGCAGCATTCTGCTTAAAGTACGATGATTAGATCGTAACGTTTATTGTCTTTGCAGTTGCCCAATCAAATCTAATGCTTTTTGAGCATCTGCATTCATTCCTTGAGCCCTAAATAAACGAGCCGCTTGCTGCAAATCGGCGATCGCCCCTGGCCTATCTCCCATTCTCACCAACGTAATGCCTCGATTAGCATAAGCCTTAGCATAGCTGGGATTGAGTTGAATTGCTTGAGTGTAATCAGCTAAGGCAGAGCGATCGTTATTGATGCGAAATAGCGCCAATCCTCTGTTAAAATAAGTGTTAGCGCGACCGGGATTAATTTGCAGCGCTTGATTGAAATCGTCGATCGCCCCTTTTTGATCGCCCAAGTCCGAAAGCGCCAATCCTCGGTTGTTGTAGGCGGCTGCAAAGTTTCGATCCAAGCGGATGACTTGAGTATAATCGGCGATCGCCCCCGGTTTATCTCCCAATGCCGACAACACCAGCCCCCGATTGTAGTAAGCATCGACATAACTGGCATTAAGGGCGATCGCCTTGCTATAATCAGCGATACTTTTTGGCATTTGTCTCAAATCAAAATAAGCCAGTGCTCGATAAAAATAAGCTTCTACATAATCAGATTGAGTTTGAATCGCTTGGTTAAAATCGGCAACAGCACCTGACAAATCTCCCTTGTCAAATCGAGTTAAACCGCGAACATAATAAGTCTTAGCATCTTGCGGATTGTTCAGTTTCAGAGGTGCAGTAGCAGTTGGAGAGGTATTTATCAAAAGAGCCGATCGATTTAACCCAGCTTCCGACAGTTTAGCTATAAAAGTGTTGATAGGAATTGCAGCATTAAATCCTGTCTTATCAGTGAATTTATCTGTGATTTTTCCTTCGTTATCCGTTATAAAATCGAGGTCTCCTTGTCCGTGAATCCCAATTACACGGCCTTCTGTATCAAATACAGGCCCTCCACTCATGCCCCCTTTGGTAATAGCACTGTAGCGCAAAGTATAACCGCGTGGATGAGTCGGGCGACGACTGGTAACAAACCCCGATGAAAATTCAAAAAAGCGTTTATTTCCGTACTTTTCTTCTAAATGATTCCCTGGATATCCAAACACAAAAATTGGTGTAGCAACTGTCGCTTGTTCGGAATCGCCTAAAGTTACAACTGGATAAGATTCTGTACTTTTAAATGTTACTACTGCTAAATCTGGAGCATTCTGACCTTTCTCCAATAGTACACTACGTGTTACTTGATAATCTTTTTTGGTAGAAGTGCGAATCGTATAGTTATCCCTTATGTTAGCAACAACATGATTAGAGGTCAGCACAGTGTAAGTCGTGCCTTGTCTGGAAATAATAAATCCAGTCCCGCTACCAGTTGTTCCGTTAATTTGAACGCTGACAGATTCAGCGAATTTTGCAATTTCTTGGGGAGTTTTTGCGAAAACTGGTGCTGCTGCAAAGACGACTATTCCTGCTACTGTTGCCGTTCCTGCTAGGATGCTGGCGAGGGAATCAAACCGCGAATAATCCCTATTCATAGATGATTGCTGAAGACTAAGATTTTTTATACTCCGAATAGTATAGATGAAAATCTAATATTTTAAAACCAGAAAGCCTGGAGGGAATTTTTAGGCGATCGCGATTTTTATGACATTTCGTACATTTCGTAATTTTGCCATATTTTACTTGTGGATATTCTAGGTTAGCAGCCTCGCACTGCGTCCCGAAACACTTTCAAAGCTTCTTTTTCTTCCGACATTTGCAGACATTTCCCCAGCAATTCTAGATCCAAATCTGGCAACAGCATACTCCGAGAAACTAGCTCGTAACCCTCCGAGTTCAGTTGATAAATCGAAAACACTCCGTCTTCCCAAAACCAAACTTCCGCTACGTTAAATCTGCGGTAGTATTCCAGTTTGTTGATTGTTCCGCTAGTAAAAGTAACTTCGATCGCCAAATCGGGTGTTTCTCGCCTCCGCCGGTCTTCGCCAAAGTAGTAAGATAAATCTGGTTCCTTGCTGCTGCCTTTTGTTTCCCCTTGGAGTGTAGCGCTACCCGTCGGTCTAAAACTCATATCTTTTTCTAAAAAGAATTGACCTAGCAGCAATGCCAGCAGGCATTTAATGGTTTCGTGTTCCGGCGAAAGTGTCATAATTTCTACATATCCGTCGAGGTAAGACAAGCGAACACTGCGAGTGTACTCTAGCAAGGAATCGAGAGCTTTGAACTGCTCCCAAGTCATTGATAGCGGCAAAATCAACCGCTGTTCTGGGAGTGCAGTCAATGGGGGGTGAATTGTAGCGGTCATTTATACTTTCCCCGAGTTTGAGTTTCCTACTTCTAGATTAGCTTAAAAACTATCTAAATGGAGAACTGTTTTAATATCAATCTTGCCAAATCCGCGATATCTGTAGGGACACGGCAGTGCCGTTTCCCTACCCAAAACTAGGACACGGCAGTGCCGTTTCCCTACCTGGAACTAGGACACGGCAGTGCCGTTTCCCTACCTGGAATTATCAATAGCTAAGCCAAAAACTGAAATTGAGAACCGTTAACTGCCAGAGCAAACGGACTCGCCGGTTCAAATGCACCGATAAGTTCAAAGTTATTCGTGTTTAAAACTATCCCCACAATCTGTCCATTTATTGCGTTTTCAATCACCATGTCGTTGATAATTCCGTCATTGTCGTAAGCAATCAAATTGTCGTCAGTGAAGATGAGGTCTAATTCTGTTAAACCGTCAGTCAAACCAATGCGATCGCCCTCGTCAAAGTTAAAATCGGTAATGACATCGGCTCCATTGACTCCAGGCTGTTCGTTGCTTCTGAGGATAAATATGTCAGCACCAAGGCCTCCCGTGAGTACGTCAATTCCCCGATCGCCCGCCAAGAAATCGTTGCCGTCATTGCCCTCTAAATCGTCGTCTCCTTGCCCTCCCCGCAGGATATCGTTCCCGGCCCCCCCAAAGATTAGGTCGTTGCCGCTGTCGCCCCTAACTACGTCGTTGCCATCATTTCCATCCACACCATCGTTACCTTTCCCGCCGTAAATGATGTCATTTCCGCCGCCACCACCGATAATATCGTCCCCATTATTCCCTAATAGGCGCTCGTTGGAATCCGACGAACCTGCGATCGTATCGTTGCCGTCTAGTCCCCAAACTCCCCAGGGAAAAGACGACAAATTTCCATTCTCTACGTCAATGTCATCTGATGTAGCGAATCCCAAAAGACGCGGCCCGCCGCCAGAAAATACAGGAAATCCGGTGAAATCGCCGATGAGATTGTTAAGCGTTAAAGCCATAGATATGTCCTTTCAAAAGTGTTCCTACCTGTATTATATATTTTAATTATTCCATTGCCCAATAGCAACTTTATTGGTTTTGCTTTTAATAGTGCTGTCCCCGCTCGCGATTTGTAGAATACGCGAGCTCTTGAAGTGCTCGCACTATAAAAAAAAATGCTTTTTACAAAACTGAGATGCTCCCGTTTGATTGGCTAAATTAGTGGCTCGCAACCTGCTTGCCACTTGCCAATTACAAATTACCAATTCAATTATCAATGCCCAATTCCAATTACCGGGCCTGTTCTTCATTCAACCGAAAGCTGCCATATATCTCGCCTGTGAGTCAAATATAGCCTTTCTCAAAAAGATGAGGTATGGCTGACGGCTTCTATAACCACATAAAAGAGGGCCCAAGCCCAACAACGTACCTGATATTTCTGAGAACCGCTATAGCATTAGTCGCTGACACTATCCACTACGGCACACCACTTATAATGGGTGTTACCAGCCAGGTCGCAAACACGTTAATATCACTTATAACGTCAAGACTCAGAGCTTGTTTGTGAAGAAAAGTAAAAATTTAGGAACATATCGTCCGAGAAAATACTTAGTTTCGGATACATACACAGAAACTTTACAAACAGGCTCTAAGTTCTTGACAAATCCATAAATCGCCGATCGCTCACATTGTTTAACAAAATCTACTGCTTTCAGGTGTTTTCCTCATGCCTACTCCTAAATCATCTTCCTCTCAAAACAATAACAACTCCGTAAAATCACTGCCAACGGCAGATCCAGATATCATTGCGACAGAGCAAGACAGTGAGAATCTGCCCAACGAACCAGATGTGGAACAGCTACTCGAAGCTTTGACGGCTCAAGTACCGACTCAATCTGCTGAAATTGAACGCTTGAAAACTTGGAAACAAGATTTAGAGCGACTGTTTCAATTTCTGGGCGATCGCCGCGTTTTAATCGCAGTGATGGAACCGGGAACTTTTGCTCTGCGTTACGCTAACGCGGCATTTTGTCGCTTGGCGGGCTGGGAGGGAACGCCTTTGGTAACTCAATCTCATAACGGTTGGTTTACAGAAACTGGGATCTGTTTGCTAGAACTGTTCGAGGATTGTGATGCAAAAATAGTAGAACAATTGTACCGCCGCCACCTTTTACACTGGGTATTTAAGCAATTTTATGAAATAAGCCTCGATGGTTTGCGGGTGCTAGATGAACCTGTCACGGTGAGCATTAAAAATTCGCAACAGGATGAATCTAGATTTATTGAATTTTGGCTGGGTTCGGAACAGTTGAAAATTACTCAGATTAATTCAAAAAAAGATGAATTTGCAGATCTTCCCTTAAATTTAATGCCTGTTGCAGAACGGGAAGCTTGGCTGATGCAGCCTAATCAATTGGGAAGTTTAGCCGATCGACTAAATTTAGATAATTACCGCATCGAAGGTTTGCTGCTGCTAGAAGGTTTTGATGTCACGGTACAGGAGCAAATTCGCCGCCTGACTCAGTTATTGATCGATCGCGATTCCATGCTGCGCCCTGACAAATTTGAGAGAATCGATCGCTATTTGCGATCGCTCTTTAATGCTGACGGCACTTTGCTTTTGCGCCCCGACGGCGAACAGGTACAGCTATTAGTTGCTAAAGACGGCCATCATTTGCAGCCGGTTGCTTATTCAATGGAGTCCCTAGAAACTTCTCACTTTTTCAAGGCTACCGCAGCAAATCAAGTTTGGAACGTCCCAGACTTGCGCCGGGAGTGCCGCACCGAGTGCGAGCGAACTTTGCGGAAAATGGGCGCTCAATCGATGCTGCTGGTGCCCCTGGTAGTCAAATCAGTCACCCGCGAGGGCTGCGGGCTGCGGATTTTGGGCGTTGTGGGGCTGTTGTGCGATCGCCCCAACCACTTCAACAACATTGACGCCCAACACGCCCAAGAACTCATTCCCGCCTTCATTGCAGCCCTGCGGCAAGCCATCCAGCAGCGGTTTACCCACATTCACAACATTCATCCCGCAGTCGAGTGGCGCTTCGCCCAAGAAGCAGAAAGGCGCAGTTGGGGACTGCCCCAAGAGACGATCGTATTTGCAGACGTTCATCCCCTCTACGGAATTTCCGACATCCGCGGTTCCAGCGACGAAAGAAACCGAGCCATTCAAACAGATTTGCTCGAACAATTCCGCTTGGGTTTAGCCATAGCCGATGCCGTTTGTAAAACACAAACTACCCACCTCGGCGAGCAACTGCGGCTCGACTTGCTCGACTACATCGAGCATTTAAAAGAAAAAGTCACAGTCGATATGGAGGTGCGAGCAGCCGAATATTTAAACGAGCGTTTAGAAGTGTATTTTGACTACTTTGTGCAGTGTAGCCCCACGGTTCAGGCAGCAGTTGAAGCTTACCAAGCCGCCTGCGATAACGAACACAACTGCGTTTATGGCGATCGTAACCGCTACGATCAAATGTTAAACCTAATCAGCACCAAACTCCAAGAAACCTGGACTCGCTGGCAAGAAAAAATGCAGCAAATCCTCCCCCACTACTGCGACATCGAATGCACCGACGGCATGGATCACATGATATATGTCGGAAAGGCGATCGATCCCAAATTCAGCCAATTTCATTTGCACAGTTTGCGGTACGAACAACTGCGAGCAATTTGCGACTGCGGTCGCACAGTTTTTCGCCTGCAAGCCGAGTCTCAAATTAACATGGAACTAGCCCATTTAGTCTTAGTACAAAATACCACCATCGACATTTTTCATAATGAAAATACCGAAAAAATGTTTGATGTCAAAGGCACCCGCGACATCCGCTACGAACTCGTCAAAAAGCGCATCGAAAAAGCCGTTGACAAAGACGCACAAGAGCGAATTACCCAATCAGGAATGCTAACCGTAGTTTATTCAACCGAAGACGAATGGGAAGAGTACCAACAATACCTGCGCTACTTGTCTCGCGAAGGTTGGGTAGAAGCAAAAGTGCAGACAGGGATGGTAGAATCACTGCAAGGAGTCAGCGGTTTAAAATTTGCCCGCGTCCGTATTTTACCGGAACCCGAATCAATTGTTCATATCAGTGAAGTTACGGTCGTACAAGATTGAAAATCGCTAATTTAAACAGCAATTACTACGAGTAAGGTGCGCTGCGGCGCACCCTACAAAATGTCTATTGATGAGTGCAAGCCTGACCCAGCAAGGTTTTCATCAAGCTTTTGTACGTTGCTTGTGATTTGTAGCGTCAAAAAGTGCGATCGGCATCACATAAATTTCCCCTAAATTAGCGCTAGTCTAGGCTAAATTAGATGCCATAAATTTTTAAAATAAACCTATGCAAATTTTTTCAGAATACCAAATACATTCTACTCTGCACGAAGGTGCCGAAACAATTATTTATCACGGACAGAGAGCGAGCGACGAGTCCGCAACAATTCTTAAAGTTCTCAAAGCCGAATATCCCACACTCGAAGCCATTACCCGCCTCAAACACGAATATCAAATCCGCCAAAATTTAGATAGCAAACAAATCGTCAAAGCCATCAGTCTCAAAACCTTTAACCACCGATTAGGCATAGTTTTAGAGGACTTTGGCGGCGAGTCTCTCGGACAACTACTCGAAAAAGCAAGGCTGAGTTTGCTAGCAACTTTAAACATCGCCATCCAAATCGTCAAAGCCTTAGAATACCTGCACCAAAATCAGATTATTCACAAAGACATCAAACCCAGCAACATCATTATCAACTCCCAAACAAAACAAGTTAAACTCACCGACTTCGGGATTGCGACAAAACTAAACAAAGAAAACCCACAATTTAACAATCCCAACTCCGTCGAAGGCACATTAGCTTATATGTCTCCCGAACAAACCGGGAGAATGAACCGCACCCTCGACTACCGCACCGACTTTTATTCACTCGGAATTACCTTGTATGAAATGCTGACAGGTGAACTGCCATTTCCGAGTAAAGACCCTTTAGAAATAGTTTACAGCCACATCGCAACTCAAGCAATTTCGGCCGCTCAAATCAATTCGGAAATCCCCACATCAATCTCAGGAATAGTGATGAAATTGATGTCAAAAAATGCCGAAGATAGATATCAAAGTGCAGCCGGATTATTGGCAGACTTAGAAAATTGTTTGCATCAGTTAGAAGCAACAGGAGAAATAATCGATTTTATCCCCGGACGCTTAGATATTCTCAGCCAATTGTTGATACCCCAAAAATTATACGGTAGAGAAAACCAAGTCAACGAACTATTAGCAGCCTTTGAACGTGTAGGGGCGGGTTCGCCCGAATCTTTGCCACCCAACCAAAATACAGAAAAACCCGCCCCCCCCAACGCCGAAACCCTTTCGCCCCAATCTTTACCACCCAACCAAAATACAGAAAAACCCGCCCGTTCCCAAAGCGAACTAATGCTAGTATCCGGTTATTCTGGCATCGGCAAATCAGCAGTCGTCAACGAAGTTAGCAAACCAATAACTCGCTCAAAAGGTTACTTCATCAGCGGCAAATTCGACCAATTCAAACGTAACATTCCCTACGCATCATTAATTCAAGCATTCAACTCGCTGCTGCGCCAATTGCTCACAGAAAGCACTGCTGCTATAGAAACATGGCGCACTAAAATTTTAACAGCTTTGGAAACTAACGGCAAAGTAATTTCCGATGTAATTCCGGAAGTTGAATTGATTATCGGTAAACAGCCAGAAGTAGCAGAACTCTCCCCTGTAGAATCGCAGAATCGCTTCAATCGCGTATTCAAAGAATTTATTCGCGTCTTCGCCCAAAAAGAACACCCGCTAGTTATCTTTTTAGACGATTTGCAGTGGTCAGATTCAGCTACATTAAAGTTAATGCAAACACTGATAACTGACCCCGACCAGCAATATTTGTTGCTAATCGGTGCTTATCGAGACAATGAAGTTAGTCCGACTCACCCGTTAATTCAGACAGTAGAAGAGATTGAAAAAACGGGTACGGTTGTCAACAATATTGTATTGCAACCGCTAGAGTTAGAAAATGTAACGGAATTAGTCTTTGAAACCCTTAGCAATTTCACAGAAAAAGCCAACAATTTAGCCGAATTAATCTGCAATAAAACGGGAGGAAATCCTTTTTTTTTAACGCAACTGTTACAAGCACTTTATCAAGAAAACTTTTTAAAATTCGAGTTCGATTATCTAGCAGGTAAAGGAGGCTGGGATTGGAGTATTGATGAAATTCAAGCGATTGGAATCACCGATAAAAGTGTCGTCGAACTCGTAGCTTCTCGCATTGAAAAGTTGCCCGCAGCCACGCAAGAAGTGTTAAAATTAGCAGCTTGCGTGGGCGATAAATTTGCTCTAGATGTACTGTCACTTGTCAGCGAAGAGTCAGTGAATGTTACAGCTACTGAACTTTATTCAGCTTTGCAAGCAGGGTTGATTCTGCCGTTGAGCGATGCTTATCGCATTCCTTTGGTTTTCGATCGCGCTGAATCGATCGACCTCAAATTAGATACTTCGCGGGTTAGTTACAAATTTTTGCACGATCGCGTCCAGCAAGCCGCCTATTCTCTCATTCCCGAAAATCAAAAGCAATCCACCCATTTAAAAATTGGCGAATTACTGTTACAGAATACTCCACCCGAAAAGCTAGAAGAAAACATCTTTGATATTGTCAATCAGTTGAATGTGGGAATTGACACAATTAGCCAGCCAGCAGAAAAGACGCAGTTAGCCGAATTAAATTTAACTGCGGGACGCAAAGCAAAATCAGCGAATGCTTATGAAGCTGCTGTGAGGTATTTGCGGGTGGCGATGGGATTATTGCCAGAGGAGAGTTGGGACAGTCAGTATCAATTAACGTTAGCAATTTATGAATCAACAGCGGGAGCTGAATACTTAAATACGAACTATTCAATCTCAAAAGAATTAGTTGATGTTATTCTAAGTCGGGCTAAAACTTTACTGGACAAACTCAATGTTTATGAGCTGCAAATTCAGTCTTATACTGTTCAAAATAGAGTTAGTGAAGCAGTAAATACAGGGCTGGAAGTCCTAAAATTGTTAGGGATTTATTTTCCTCAAAATCCCAAATTATTGAATATCTTGGTGGAATTGATTAATACAAAACTGAGATTGGGGTTGAAAGGAATTGAGGATTTAGCTAATTTGCCAGAAATGACAGATTCTAAAAAACAAGCAACCATGCGAATTTTATCAGGGATTCTGGGTACCGCGATGGCGGTCAAGCCCAGACTATTACCATTGTTAGTATTTATGATGGTTAAGCTGTCCATTAAATATGGAAATTCGCCTTATGCTAGTGTCGCTTACGTTTTTTATGGTGCAATTTTGTGTGGAATAGGAGACATTAGTTTAGGATACCAATTTGGTCAATTGGCAATTAGGCTTTTAGATAGATTTCCATCTGATTCTATCAAAAGTAGAGTTTATCTAATACTTACTTGTTCAATTCAACACCGTAAAGTAGATATCAAGTTAGCCTTGAGTTATATGATGGAAGGGTTTAAGGCTGCAATCGAAACTGGAGATTTACCGTATGTTGGTTATTCTGTCAATGGATATTGTACTTATAAACTGTGGATGGGAGAGCCTCTCGAACTGGTTGAAGAGGAAATAAGTAAGTATCTAAAATTAATGCAGAAACTTAAACAAGAAGGCTCTTCACAATGTATTAGTATATTGAGATATACAGCCATAATTTTGCGTGGTCAATCTGTAGAATCATGTAACTTGGTAGATAAGAAGTTTAATGAAGACCAAATTGTTACGGCTGCAATTGAAACTAAAAACTTTTTTTTAGTTTGTTTTATTTGTAATGCCAAATCTATGATTAATTTCTTCTTCGGCAATTATGCACAAGCTTCAGAAAATTCAAGGTTATTTGAGAAATATGAAGAATCAGTTTCTGGATTTTATCTAGTTTCCTTGAATAATTTTTACTACTCTCTCAGTCTCCTAGCTTTGTATTCCCAATCTGACAAAGAGGGGCAAAAGCAATATTTAAATAAACTGGTACAAAACCAAAATAAAATGAAAAAATGGGCTGTTGATGCTCCAATGAATTATCAACACAAATATGACTTGGTAGCAGCGGAGAAAGCGCGGGTATTGGGGTATGATACGCAAGCAATGGATTTGTACGATCGCGCAATTGCTGGAGCTGCCAAAAATGGTTATATTCAAGAGGAAGCATTAGCCTATGAATTAGCCGGAGAATTCTATCAATTTCTGGGAAAACAGATAATTTCTCAAGCATATCTGACTAAGGCTTATTACGGCTATATCCGCTGGGGAGCTCTAGCGAAAGTTAAACACTTGGAATCAAGACATCCTTTCTTAGTAGCACAAACGCGCGCAACAGAAACTCGACCCATCGATGTCACGCGCACTAATACTGGAAGCACTACCAGCAACAGTTTAGGCGATTTTTTAGACGTGGCTACTTTTATTAAGTCTTCGCAAGCCATTAACAGTGAAATTGTCCTGGACAACTTGCTGACAAAATTAATCACAATCATTTTAGAAAATGCGGCGGCTCAAAAAGTTGCGCTGCTGCTGCTAAAAGATAATAAACTCTACATCGAAGCTGTAGGAAATTCTACTGATACCCAGGCTACAGTTTTACGATCTATACCATTTGAAAATAGTCAAGATTTGCCTGTTTCTGCTATAAACTATGTTTTTCGCACTCAAAAGCCTCTGGTATTGGATGATGCGACTGTTACTGCACCTTTTAATGCGGATGCGTACATTCGAGAATTTGAAATTAAATCAATCCTGTGTTTGCCAGTTATTTATCAATCCCAGTTGCAAGGGATTATTTATCTGGAAAATAAGTTAGCGGCAGCAGCTTTTACCGCAGACAGGGTGGAAGTTTTAAAGGTTTTAGTTAGTCAAGTCGCTATTGCGATCGAGAATGCTCGTTTGTACGCGCGCGAGCAAGAAAAATCCCAACAGTTAGAAAAGTCTTTTGCGGAACTGCAACAAGCGCAATTGCAATTAATTCAAGGTGAAAAAATGTCTTCTTTGGGCAATTTAGTTGCTGGTGTCGCTCACGAAATTAACAATCCAGTCGGTTTTATTTCGGGGAATATTACCGAAGCTACTGCGGCTGTGGGCGATTTAATTAGCCACTTGCGACTGTATCAGGAAGAAGTTCTCGATCCTAGCTCAAAAATTGCACAGGATGCTGAGGATATTGATTTGGAGTATCTTATAGAAGATTTGCCGAAAATGTTGGGGTCGATGAAAGTTGGGTGCGATCGCATTCGTAACATTAGCACATCTCTCCGCACCTTCTCCCGTGGCGATACCAGCCAAAAAGTGTCGGCGGATATCCATGAAGGAATTGACAGCACTTTAATGATTTTACAGCATCGCTTGAAAGCTAATCCAGGCCGCCCGCTGATTCAAGTGGTTAAGGAGTATGGAAATATTCCGAAAGTTAAGTGTTATTTGGGACAGTTGAATCAGGTGTTTATGAATTTGTTGGCAAATGCGATCGACTGTTTTGACGAATTCAATCGGGGTCGCAGTTATGCTTCTGTTGAGGCTGTACCTAATACGATCGCCATTATCACCCATGTCTCGCCGGATAACAACAGCGTGGTGATTCGCATCAAAGATAACGGGGGAGGGATGTCGCCGGATGTGAGGGCGAAAATATTTGACCATTTGTTTACTACGAAGGGAGTCGGGAAGGGTACGGGTTTGGGGCTGTCTATCAGCCGCCAAATTGTGGAGGAAACCCACGGTGGTAAGCTGACTTGCGAATCTGTGTTGGGCGCAGGTACGGAATTTGCGATCGAAGTGCCGATCGACTGATTGTCGGTGCGATCGCCCTCACTCTTTTAAGATACAAGGTCAAGACAGTATCTACAAGCCCTGAATTATGTGATAATTTATGGCATTTTTTGAACAGCACAAATCTGCGATCGCCCTTTCTTCAGGATAATTGGCAATATAATCGCTCAGCCATAAATTATTTATTTACAGATTTGGCTAAATTTTATCGCCTCTTCAGGATAGGAAGCAAAGTAATCTTCCAACCACAAGCAACCTTGACTAATAGAACGATCTAAATCAAGTTCTAAGTTCCACAACTTGATAGTATTGTCAAGCCCAGCAGAAGCCAGTGTTTTACCATCGAGACTAAACATAACGCTATTAACGCTACCGAGATGCCCTTCTAACGTGGAAATTTCCATACCATTTTCTATATTCCACAGCCTCACAGTACCCTCCTCACTAGATGAAGCTAAAATCTTGCCATCAGGACTGAAACTGATATTAGTTACACCCGATAAATGTCCTTTGAGAGTGAACAATAAGCTGCCATTTTCGGCATTCCATAGTTTGACGATACTGTCCGAACCAGCAGAAGCTAAAATTTTACCATTGGGACTAAAACTAATGGTATTTGCCCAACCACTATGGGCTGGAAAAGCCTGCATCAAAGTAGCTGTTTTTAAATTTAATAGCATTATATCACCGTCAGAACAAGCCACAGCTAGAGCTTTTCCATCTGGACTAAAACTTAAATCGGTGACAATACTGCGAGGTTCTTTAAAGGTTTGCAGCAACCTACCATCTGCGACATTCCAAAGTTTTACTGTACTATCAGAACTACCAGAAACAACGGTATTCCCATCTGGACTAAAGCGAACTCTCCTTACCCAAGCACGATGGCCGTTGAGAGTTTTTAGCAATCTACCATCTTGCACATTCCACAACTTTACTGTTTTGTCATCACCGCCGGAAGCTAACATATTACCATTGGGACTAAAACTAACACTTAACACCCGACCTTGATGACCGTTAAGAGTTTTGAGTAAAGTACCATTTTTGCTATTCCACAGCTTTATTTTAAAATCGTCGCTACCGGAAGCCAACGTATTACCATCGGGACTAAAACTTACAGCTTGAACATTAGTGCTATTTCCTTTAATAGTTTGCGGTTCCCTAACCTCTAAATTCCACAGCTTGATTGCACTATCAAAACTTCCAGAAACCAGAGTTTTGCCATCTGGACTAAAACCGATACTCTCAATTCTCCCGCGATGTCCTTTGAGAAGTTGCGGTTCAATTCTATTGTCGTTTATATCATCTAAATTCCACAACTTTACGGTACTATCGGAACTAATAGTAGCTAGAGTTTTGCCATCAGGACTAAAAATCGCACTCCAGACAGCCCTGCGATGAGTTGGGAGGTTTTGTAGCAAAGTTCCATCGGATACATTCCACAGTTTGACTAGGCCTTCTTGATCGGTAGAAGCTAAGGTTTTACCATCGGGACTAAAACTGACACTTCTGGTATTACTTTTATGATCTTTCAGAGTATTTATGATAGTTCCATCGCCAATATTCCACAGCCTCACGGTTGTATCGAAACTTGCAGAAGCGAGAGTTTTACCATCAGGACTAAAACTAATATGAGTAACGATATTGGTATGTCCTTTCAGAGTTTTTAATAATGTAGCGTCGGCTGTTTTCCACAAATTAATAAAACCAGCGGAACTACAGGAAGCGAGAATTTGACCATCAGGACTAAAGCTAACAGTTCTTACCCAGCTATGATGAGCCTTAATAGTTTTAATTAAAGTGCTGCGCGTTACATCCCACAACTTTACCGTACCATCTTCACTGCCAGAAGCCAAAATCTTGCCATTAGGATGAAAACTCACACTCGTAACTCTACCAGTATGTCCTGTCAGGGTTGATATCAATGTCGCTGGTTTGGCATTCCACAGTTTTACCGTACCATCCTCGCTAGCAGAAGCAAAAATTTTGCTATCGGGACTGAAAGTTACGCTTCTGATAGCGCCACGATGACCGATCGCGCGATCGCGTTCTCTGACATGATATATTGCTTGTTGCAGGGTTCTCATTACCTGCATCTGTGTATCTTTGGTAGCTGATGGTTCTAATTTTTTCATCTTTTGTGCTGCTTGTAATGCTGTCAGCAGTGCTGCAAAAGGATCGGAAACTAAAGCTACTTTAGAGAATGAAGTTTGTAGCACTACTTGTTGTTCTGCTAGTTCCTGTTGGGCTTTTTTTACTTGTAATTGGATCGAGATTGCTGTGATGATAGAAACTGCCAGAACTATAGAACCGATAGCCATAATCCGGGTAGCCCTCCGCTGGGCTTGAGTTAATTTTACTTTTGCTTGTTGTTGAGCTGAAACTAAAGTATCATTCGCCTTTGCTAATATCTGACCTTCTTCTTCTTGAATGGCTAAAGCTAATTTAAATTCTCGTTTTTCCAAATCTTGAGATGTTGCTAAAAAGCGGTAATCGAGATAGCTCAAATTTTTATCGATCGACCATTCCAGAGCCTCTTGCAGCGCATTTCCCCGCAGCAGCCGCGAATTATCCTCAAAATTAGCAGCAGCCCAAGCATTAAAACTTTCCGCATAAGGCCGCAGCTTGCCTAACTGTTTTTCCACCCATTCCAGATTGAAAACTTCGGCATAAATTTGGTTGTAAACTTTTAATTTGCCTTGATGTTGCACGACTAAACCTGATAGCCGCAATTCGGTTTGTTCGGGGCTACCATCAGTAATAACCCCCCCCAGCCCCCCCTTGGTAAGGGGGGGAGCAAGAACAGAATTTAGCTCACCCATTCCTAGGGGAGATATAGCGGTATTTAGCCCCCCCTTAGCAAGGGGGGGTTGGGGGGGGTTAGCCGATTCCAAAACTTGCTGGTAAAGCCCCAATAACTGTCCGGCTTTTTGCTGATTTCTCAGAATGCGATCGCGAATTGTCTTCAAATGTTCGGGTTCATCCTGGGATTCCCAATTATCCACAATCCGCAACTGCACCACCTGTTCAACCGATCGCGAATTACCCAATGCTGATTCCTCCAACACCAACTTACACAGCTTTTGCGTCAGAAAAGGTTGTCCGCCCGTCCAATTTAATATCTCAGCAATAACGCTTTCAGAATTTACAACCCGCCCCCGCCAACCATCAATCAAAGGCTGCACTTCATCAATTTTAAAACCGCCCAAATTTATCGCCTTACCAATATTAAAAGGAGTTTGAGTTTTATCCGCAATCAAATCCGAAGGAGTCGCCACTCCCAA
Organism: Microcoleus sp. PH2017_28_MFU_U_A; assembly: GCF_020738035.1. Classification (NCBI taxonomy): domain Bacteria; kingdom Bacillati; phylum Cyanobacteriota; class Cyanophyceae; order Oscillatoriales; family Microcoleaceae; genus Microcoleus; species Microcoleus sp. PH2017_28_MFU_U_A. The sequence goes on along the minus strand of NZ_JAEQCX010000052.1, from coordinate 55,539 downwards.
CAGCGCAAAAGTCAACCTACTGTATAGAGGATTGTCAACTCTTTGATTGTAAAACCAGCGAATTAGAGCAAAAAACTCATCCGCCGAAAAATTCATGCTCAACACTCGATCGATCTCGTCAATGAAAATAACTAGATTTTGGGGAATTTCAACTAAAACCACTTCTTCAATAAACAAACTAAACCGCTGGAGTGGCGATAACAAATCCCGGCGTTCTCGCCACCAATTTCGCCAATTAATTTTATCACCTAACTGACAGCTACTGACCAAAGAATTGATCATTCCCGCATACCATTTTTCGGGAGTTACATCTTCCTTACCAATCCCAGTTAAATCGATAAAAGCACAAACAGTACCGACCGCTTGCAGCCTTCGCATCGCCCGCACCCGCAAACTAGATTTACCCATTTGGCGCGAGTTCAAAACATAACAAAACTCACCAACTTTCAAGCATTCGTAAAAGTCCAAGTCTGCTTGGCGCGTGACGTAACACGACGCATCTGCTGGGAGACTACCGCCAATCTGATATTCATCGCTAACTGGAAATTCTCTGGTCATTGCTTACACCCAAATCTAGCTTTGATTGTACGATCGCAAACTTGACTATGTAGAGATTTAGCAAAAAACCTGACTTTTACTGATTTGCGATCGGGCTGTACCTGATTTTTTCCTATAAATTCAGAGCCGAAAGCTATTTATCAGTTCCTATAACACCTGATTATATCACCATTGCGGTTCATGATTTTTAGCAACAAACTGATAACAAGAAGCAAAAGGTGCAGCAAACAAAATACAAACGCCGATTGCTTCCGCAAACTTAAACAATAGTCAAAAATAGGAACTACTCCCATGACAGCACTTAGAACGATCGCCGATGCTAACATTTCTACCGCTACATTCGGTTTAATTGAAGACTTGACCGATGTTCCCTGGACAGACCCCGATGGCGAACCTAAGCCTAACAAACCCCGTTTTATTGAAGACTTGACCGATGTTCCTCGGACAGACCCCGATGATAACTTAATGGTAGAAACACGTCAAGTAATCGCCTCTGACCGTCACTTTACTAACAGCTTGTTTGGTAGCATCGATAAAATAGGTGGCTTACCCAATGACAACATAAATGGAACACCAGGAAATGATTACCTAGTAGGAAATGATGACAATCAGGTTAGTGATGCCATCTTTGGTGGTCGCGGTGCAGATACACTCAAAGGTCTTGATGGTGACGACTTCCTGTTTGGCGGTAGTGGTAAAGATCAGCTTTATGGCGGTCGCGGTTCCGATTGGTTGGAAGGCAATAGTGGGAATGACATTCTCGTTGGTCACACCAACGATCAAGGAAAATATGATTCTTATGAAGTCGATACCTTAATTGGTGGTTCGGGAGCCGATCAATTCTCGCTAGTTATGAACGGGGGGCCAGACCCTAAACTTCCTTACTTAGATGGTCTGGGCGAGACTGCTTATGCGATTATTTGGGACTTTAAGAAAGCAGATGGAGATGCAATTTTGATGCTGGGTAAAAAGCAAGATTACGAATTTGTGTCTGGCCAATACGGTTATGGAAATCAGTCAATCGATGATACAAGAATATTTTATCAAGGTGACATGATTGCCGTGGTTTCAGATAACATGGCTGCGGATTTAACCCTCTCCTTCGTCTAATTTTATCTCTAGGGTAACTGGTTCGCAGGTTCTGTCTGGGAACCGATATCCAGAGTCTCTGCCTCGAAGAGCGATCGGGAAAATAAGGTGGCAATTCCCAAGACACGGCAATCTTCTACAAGGGTGATTTGATTGGTGTTATGCAAGACCAAAATATTACCAAACTTAACCTAAATCAGGTGTTTATCTCCGCATCTAATACGCTCTAATACCTAATTTTATTACCCAACAACATTACTTGGAGAATCATCATGGATAACAACATTCAAAACCAAAGCCTCTCAGTTGTACGGCCTGTAACATCCATCGTCCTTGCCACCTTGATGGCAGTATCTTTTTGTTCCACAATGGCAATTTTAGGTAAGACTTCTCAAGTTTTGGCTAACCCCTTAAAATCACAACAGGTTAATCACCTTCAAATCAATGAAGTAATTACTTCCCCATCTTCGATTGTCGGTAACTGGAAAGGGAGTCTTTATTCTCAAGGTGATGATGTAGTAACTTCTGTTGAAATGGTTATCAAACAGGGAGCAAACCAGCAAGGAACATGGAAATTTATAGGAGAAAATAATACTCCTTTTGAAAGTGGTGCAGTAGTTGCCTCCGTAGGTGCTAATAATGTAAATCTGGAATTCAAGCAAACAAACAAAAAACCTAGTTGGTTTTTCAAATGCAAACTTCCAAACAATACCAAGCTTTCTTGCGAAAAGGTTGGTAATACATTGACGAAGCTCACTTTGAAAAAGATTTAGCTTAACTCGCGAGAAGCCCTACGTCTCACCGAAAGGTGAGCGTGTTTTCTTTAACCTAAAACACGGCAGAAATACTCGCGGTACAAATTGCAACGCGGCAGGACATAATTGTTTTGCCGCCGCACAATTCCCATACTGTGCAATTTGTAAATTTGCATGGAATCTAATTCAACTGGTTCGGCAGAATTCACAACTTTTTTCAAAGCTAAAGCTAATTCGGGATTGTGTTGCAGGATTTCCAAATGCTTGCGTAAATGATTGCTGTAGATTCCTGATTCTGAAGCAGCATTTTTTAATAGCTGGGTTAAGGTAATGTTGCCACAGCTAATCTCATACATTGCCAATCTGACTAAATAAGGATGTCCGCCGATCGCACAAATCAACTCTCCCAACTGCCCTTCATCCCAATCCAAGCCGTGCAACCGCGCTAAATCGTGAATTTTCTGGCTGTCAAACTCCTGCAACTCCACGGGAACCCCCGCATTAAACGGAGATTGATTCATGTCCAAAGGAATATAAACTTCGGTAGAATGCGCCATTACCAACCGCAGTTTTTGCCAGATATCCGAAATCTTGGCTTTTTCGTGCCAACTTCGCAGCATCCCCAGAAAGTCTTCCACTACTTCAGTGTAGCCAAATAGGCGATCGACTTCATCCAATCCCAACACTAGGGGAGTTTCTATTTCTGCTAGCAAATACTCTTCAAAGTAAACTGTGCAGTTATCGTTGCTACCTAAGATATCCGTATCCCAATATTCGTTTAATTTGTTTTCTAATTTTAACTGTCGGCTGACCATCAAACACAACCAGCGCAGAAACTTATCAAGATTTGTTAATATTCCTCGGTCTGCTGCGCTCAAATCTAAATAAACTGCGTGATATTTTTCCAGTTTTGCATGAGCTAAGATGCGGTTCATTAGTGAAGTTTTGCCCATCATTTCCGGTGCTTTAATCCGAATCAGCGAACCGGGTTTGAGAACTGTTTCGTTGCAGAGTGATTCGATATTAGAACGTTTTATATAAAAAGGTGAATCTAAGGCTACTGAACCTTCGGGGAACTGCAAATTTGCCACCGCCGGTAATGTTTGTAAAGGTGGATTTGTCTGAACAGATTGACTACATTCTGATTCAGAAGCTCTTCTTAGAGCTTCTTTGAAATTTTTCTTGGTAATTTTTTCTCCCAAAGCTTCGGAAAGCTTATGCCACAATTTATTGCCGACATCTTTGTTGAGGTATTCAGCACTGTAGCCGTAAGTTGTGGCGATTTCATCGTAACTTTTGCCTTCCCAAGAACCTTGCAGGACTTTCATTTCGATGTCGCTGAGATATTTGCCGGTGTTTTGGGCAAAAATGCGATCGGCAGATTCTTTGGTTTTGTTCCAAGAGAATTCTAATTCTGATTTCATGGGCTGGACACGGGTAATTAAATATACACGTAAGTATGCAGACTATGGCAAGAGAGGAGTTGTTCCTCTATCGGGAAATCACCCTGACTTTTCCCTATTTTAACTGATTAACTTTGGTTTTTACTGTAAATCAGTGGTGCCGGCCATATTTGTGTTTATTTAAACACCTGATTTTATTCCCATTGTCGGTTCTTTGACGAGAGGAGAAACTAAATACATCAAGCCAGTTAGTTGAGTCTTTCTCATTCTTGCACTAATTGGAAAACCACAAGGAGCAACAAAAATGTCCTCAGTTATTAAAGGCACTGACTACGACGACAATAACACTATCAACGGCGACGGTAAACTCCACAAATCCTTAGTGGGAGATGATTGGACAATCAACGGTCAAGGTCAAATTCAGATTTCAAATGATACAATCTACGGCTATAAAGGCGATGATATCTTGTCAGGTCGCGGGGGAGATGACATCCTCTACGGTGGCTTCGGGGGGGATAAGCTAGATGGCGGCGCGGGTAATGATAAATTATACGGCGAAGCTGGCGAGGATTTCCTGTATGGAGGTAGTGGCAAAGATACACTGTCTGGCGGCCTTCACAACGATTATCTATTCGGAGGAAGCGGCAAAGATTATCTAATCGGCGGCGACGGTAACGATTACCTTGACGGTGCTAATTTTTCGGGTGCTGGTAACGGTATCGGCGCAGGTAGTGAATCCGATTCTCTCGCCGGCGGCGCGGGTGCGGACACATTTGTACTCGGTAATGTTAATAATGTTTACTATCTCGGCACTGGCTACGCTACGATTACGGATTTTACGTTAGGTACTGATAAAATCCAAATTAAAGGCAATCTAGCAGACGGCTATTCGCTGAAAGCTGGCGATTGGAGCAATAACAAGGTTCAAGATACTGGTATCTTCTACAAGGACAATTTGATTGGTGTTGTTTTAGAGACAAACTTAACTAATGTTAACCCGAATCAAGTATTCTTGTCCGCGCCTCCAATCCCTCAATAGTCTTAAGCTTGGGTGCATCTGGTTTTTGAAGCCTGAAGAAGCATGACCGCATATAAGTTATTAGTTATGATCTGATATTTACTGCGGTCATGCTTCGCCCCTACCAGACACATTTGCCACTCTGAAATGCACGCTTAAGCTTCGCTACCTCAGGGCGAAAATTGAGGATTTCTCACTATTTTAAAATAGGAGTTTTTATGATGAAAATTGCGGACGATCGACCGAAATACCACCGACTTTTCTACACAACTTTGATATTAATTTCAGCTATCCTTTTAGGAGGATTGGGAAAGGTTTTCGAGTCCAACAACAACATAGCTTTGGCCCAAGAAAGCATCCCCGTTAGCGGTAGCGGCGACGCACAACTCCAGCCAATTGTACAATCGCTGACAGAATTTATGCGCCACCGCTGCGTCGGTGCCGCCGTACTCGGTGTTTCTGTCAAAGGTAAGCCCGTGGGTGTTTGGGGTTTGGGGCGCATGAAAGACCGATCGACCAATAACTCAAATCCGGCTTGCGGTGACGATATGCAGACCCCTCTAAGTGCGATCGTACCCGCAGATACCCCCATGCGGATCGGCAGTATCAGCAAGCCTGTTACCTTTGCCATGGTGCGCTGGGCGCTAAAACAGACGGCGCGCGATCGGGCAAATTTAGAACTGACTGACGACCAAATTGAAGGGATGAAATTGTTCGACCCCCAACATTATCCGCCGCTAATTCCCGGTTTGAACAAGCAATATCCAATAGCGATTATCCCGGAAAAATTGCACGCGGCATTTTCGGGAAAAGTCAAATTTCCAGTTGCTATTAAAGACAGTAATTGTGGCAATCTTAACTCAGGATTTGCAGACAAACAGTGGCAAAACGTCACCCTCGGAAATTTATTATCCCATCGCTCGGGACTTCAGCGGAGCGCGCCCAGATACGGTGAAGATATGACGGCAAATTTGCCAGTGCTGCGAAATCTTAAAACCCCAGCAGATTTTAAATCCCAAGAACAGCTACTTGTCAATGAATGGGGGAACAAATCTGTCAGTTCTGCTAAAAATCAACTCGGCATCTCTGCTAATGCAGGCTATTTTTTGCCTAGTCCTAATTTAGAAGAAACTATGATGGTTTTGGCTGGGCGATGCCTTCAGTATCCTCTCGGTCAATATCATTATTCCAATACCAGTCCGGCATTTCCTACGATTATTTTGCAGCAGTTGGTAGCTTCCGGCAGATTTGCTGCTAAAACGGGTAAACTAGAAACTCATCAAGGCTCTGCTTTGGAGGTTTTCTTCAAAACCGAGTTGGGAATTCCTACTACGGCTACCAAGGGAATTTTCATGAGCCAAGGAGTAGAAAATTTTGGCGATCGCGAGCCGGAAAAACGCCACTGGAACGGCAAAAATTACTACGGTAAGGGATGGGATTTGAAGCGACCGCACTGTATTTGGAATGGTAATTTTTGCGACTTTTCTAGCTGGATAAATCCGCAGCCAGGGAAGATTAACTGGTCTTGGAATTTAAGCCAGGTTCCTTTTTCCCGAAGAAGTACAGATTTGAGTCCAGGAACTGGTTCGCTTGCTGCGGAAGCTGGAGTTTTTCTCAAATTCATGTCACAATATTGGGTGGGCGGTTATGAAAACAATCCGCGCATTGGGGAAAGGCGAAATAATGTTTGGAATCGATATACTGCTCATAACGGAGCGCTCGATGGTACTGAGGCTTGGGCAATTCAGTTAGGGGGAAGTAACAATCCGAAAGAGTGGAAATTGCCGCCTGTGGACGATAAAGGTCGCATCCTTGATGATTTTGCTAATTTGCAGATGTATGCGGGTTTGTTGCCGGATGGAGTTGATATTTTTGTGGCTGTGAATCAGAGGGCTGATAAGAAGTGTGTTGAGGCTAAAGGTTACAATTGCGGGGATGCTTACGGGCTTTTGAATAATTTTATTTTGTACGGTGCTTCACGGGTAAATTGGAATATGGTTGCACCGACTGCTGTTGTCAAATAATATTGATAAGTCAACGGCAGATGCGAGGCAGATAAACACAGATAAACGCAGATTGTTCGTAGGGTGCCTCTCCCTTCTTTAATCCCATAATTCAATCAATTATCTAGCAAGCGATGCACCTCATACATGGGAATTGTGTCAGGTGCATCGCTATCAAATTGTCGGTCTTGATGCAAAGATTGTTGGTGGCGACGCACCCTACAAATACTGTCAACTGTGAACTGAATGAAGGTAAAGTTAAGACTCAGTTTAAATATGAGTTTTTGAACAAGCCCATGAATTTCCGCTTCCTACTGTGTACTTCCATGAGTTGAGCGCGATAAGCAGACCATTCAACATTTCGCCCAGTTTGTATATAGGCAGCACGGGCTTTTTCTAGCCACTCGATCGCACTATCGTACTCGGCTGATTTCATTTGATTTAGAATCGATTCAGCGCGGCGACTAGCATTGACGATTACCCAATCGGGGCGATGGGGAATTGCCGCCATCATCACTCGATGAACCAGTTGTGAACCGTAGGATGTGTCAACAAGGGCGATCGCCTCTTCAATCAGTTTCTCATGCAGAAAAATATCCACCTTCGCTTCGGTAGAATTGTAGCTTTGACTGGCTCTTAAAATTGCCAATAAATCTGCTTTCAAAGTTGACAAATTATCTCCTGATAACTCCTGCAATGAAAGATAATCATTCAAGGAAGGTTGAATCTCAAAAATTTTCATTTTAGCCTTAAACGCAGCTTCTTTTTCTCCCAATTCATCGGCTAATTCACTCATACAAACTGCCAGTTTGTAGGTAGAATTTCCGGGTAAATTTAACCCAAGTTGACAAACTTTTAGAGCTTCTTCTGAGTTGCCGTCTTCTTGTAAGGTTTGAACTAGAGCAAAAGCTTCTTCCACTGATGTCATGTCGGTTGCGGCAGCTTTCACAGCTTCTTCTATTCTCCCCAAACGAGCTAACATTGTCAGATATTGTTGAATGCAGCCTTCTGCTTTGGCTAAGTATAAGTATTCTTTGTCGCGATTCTGCCGATCGAGAATTTGCAATCTAGTCAAGGTTAAGTCATGAGCATAATCTGGTGCGTCAACATCCCAAATTCCTTGTCCAGTAAGGTTTCCTTCTAGTATCTGCTGGAGTGGCGGGTAGTCCCAACCTTGCCGTAAAGCTTCCAAGCTCATACTGAAATCACAATCCCATTCATCTTTCCAACCTTCTAACATCACCTCGAAATCTATTTCTTCTTCAGCAGTTAGCTCAGCCGTCAAAATGGCTTCTGTCCAAGCTTCATCCAAAGCATTAGTGATTTCATAACTTTCACAACCATATTCTGCTACGTCATCCCAATCATCAACACAACCTGAGGTAATGGCTTCTAAAATTACTAAAGCATTTTTGCCGTCTCCATGTTCGCTGAATTCCTGGGCTTGCTGAATCAGTTCTAAAATTTCTTCTGTAATCGGGTCTTCTTCATCATAAGCATATTCATCCTCCCAATGATTCTGAGCTTGTCGGAAAATTTCTCGCACTTGTCGCCGAAAAGGAGCAGGATCGATCGCACTTCGCCGATGTGTTGTCGCCAGTTGGTTTGTCGGCCCAGACACAGCGTTTGAGTTGACGTATAGTTCGATCGCACTTATCAGCGAGGGTTCGTTGTCCACTAAATGCTCTACTAACTCATAGATTTGGGCGTCATTGAGGCGAGAGAGCAACTCTTCCAGCGTTTCGCCCCGTTCAATTTTTTCTGGTTCTCGCAGGCACAAAAACAGCGTAGCGATAATGTGTTTGCACCATCCATCGCCATCGTAAGGACAAGTGCAGAATACTCCAGATGTTAATCCGGCATGAGTAAAGGGCAAGGTAACATCGTAAGGTTCAACTTGAGAACCGTATACTTTTGCTTGCACCATATTGCCGCGGAGAACTGCGCTAGCAACATTGCCACCGAGATAGTAATCTTCGGCTCGGTTGAGCGATCGCTCAGAACTGTTATTCTTGATAATCGTTTCACTAAGTTTGGGAATTGGCATCACACCAGACCTCAGCAATTAAAGGATTAGACTCGATTTTACTTCAGAAATGCACTTGGTCTACGATATGCAGTCTGCTCTACAAACAGCAGCGGGCATTAAAACTGAACCCTCAAGTGTCAACTGTTAACTGTCAATTTTTTAAGATTCTTTAATATGAATTTCAAAGCAGGGGAAGTAAACATTATCCAGTCTACTGTGCAAACAGCAGCGGAAAATAAAACTGAACCCTCAACCCTCAACTCTCAACTGTCAACTGTTTAAAATTATTCGATATTCTTGAGTTTGGATGCCAGCTAGTCCAAAGGCAGCGCTAAGATGGTTAAGCACTGTTTTGCACTACTCTCATGTCCCAACGCGCCAAAACCTCACACAGCCAGCCAAGTGCATCCGACAACGGGCATCATGTGATGACTTCTAACTCCAACAGCCAAAATACGATTCGGATTCGCGGTGCGAGACAGCACAACCTTAAGAATATCGATCTGGAACTGCCGCGCGATCGACTGATAGTTTTTACCGGTGTCTCCGGTTCCGGTAAGTCTTCCCTGGCTTTCGATACAATTTTTGCCGAGGGACAGCGCCGCTACGTGGAGTCTCTCAGCGCCTACGCCCGCCAGTTTTTGGGACAGTTGGATAAGCCGGATGTCGATGCGATAGAGGGGTTGAGCCCTGCTATTTCGATCGACCAAAAGTCAACTTCGCACAACCCGCGATCGACTGTCGGCACTGTTACAGAAATTTACGATTATCTTAGATTGCTCTACGGCAGAGCTGGCGAACCGCACTGTCCGATTTGCGATCGCTGCATTGCGCCGCAGACAATTGATGAAATGTGCGATCGAGTTATGGCACTTCCAGACGGTACTCGCTTTCACCTTCTGGCCCCAGTTGTGCGCGGAAAAAAAGGCACTCACCGCAAATTATTGTCGAGTTTAGCTTCCGAAGGATTTATTCGCGTCAAAGTTAACGGAGAAATTTTAGAACTTTCGGAAAATATCGAATTAGATAAAAATCATATCCACAATATCGAGATAGTTGTCGATCGGTTAGTTAAAAAACCGGGTTTAGAAGAGCGTTTAGTGGATTCTCTGGCAACTTGTTTGCGACATTCTGAGGGAATTGCGATCGTAGAAGAGTTACCGCCTGACGAAAATTCTGAACCAGCCAATGGGCCGATCGTATTTTCGGAGAACTTTGCTTGTCCCGAACACGGCGCGGTGATGGAAGAACTTTCGCCCCGGTTGTTTTCGTTTAATTCGCCCTACGGCGCTTGTCCCAACTGTCACGGTTTGGGGAGTTTGCGGACTTTTGCACCGGAGTTAGTCATTCCTGATGAGAAAGCACCTCTTTATTGTGCGATCGCCCCTTGGTCAGACAAAGACAACTCCTATTATCTCTCTTTGCTGTGCAGCGTTGCCGATAGTTGCGGGTTTGATATCGACACTCCTTGGTTCCGCTTGAGGCCCGAACACCAGCGAGTGATTTTGTACGGTAATGAGTCAAAACAAACCGCAGAAAGCAAGAAGCGAGACAGCAACGCCAGCGATTTGAGGAGAGATTTTAAGGGCGTAATTTCCATGTTGCAGCGCCAGTACGACGATACAGGTTCTGATTTGATCAAACAGAAGCTGGAACAGTATCGAGTCGATCGCTCTTGCGATTGTTGTCACGGCAAACGCTTGAAACCAGAGGCGCTGTCTGTACGGTTAGGAAACTATGGAATTGTGGATTTGACGGGGATTTCGATTCGCGAATGTCGGGAACGAGTCAATAATTTGGGATTGAGCGATCGGCAATTTCAAATATCCGATTTAGCCCTCAGAGAAATCAAAGCAAGATTGCAATTTTTGCTCGATGTCGGATTAGATTACCTGACATTAGACCGTGCAGCCATGACACTTTCCGGCGGAGAAGCCCAGCGAATTCGCCTCGCAACTCAAATCGGTTCCGGTTTGACCGGCGTCCTCTACGTTTTAGATGAACCCAGCATCGGACTGCACCAAAGAGACAACTTTCGCCTGCTGCAAACCTTAACAAAATTGCGCGATTTAGGCAATACTTTGATTGTCGTAGAACACGATGAAGAAACCATGCGCGCCGCCGATCACATTGTCGATATCGGCCCCGGCGCAGGCGTTCACGGCGGCAAAATCATCTCGCAAGGAAGTTTAGAAAACTTGCTAGCGGCCGAAGAATCTTTGACTGGTGCTTATCTGTCGGGAAAACGAGTAATTGAAACTCCCAATGAAAGGAGAAAAGGCAACGGCAAAGCTCTCTCGCTCAAAAATGCGAGTCGCAACAATTTAAAAAACGTCGATGTGGAAATTCCCCTGGGAAAACTTGTCTGCGTGACAGGTGTTTCCGGTTCTGGAAAATCAACTTTAATCAATGAATTGCTCTATCCGTCACTGCAACACTATCTGACCAAAAAAGTTCCTTTACCACCCGATATGGACGCCCTAAAAACCAAGGGCGAACGCTCTCTAGATGATGTGGTTGATAAGGTCATTGTCATCGATCAATCTCCCATCGGCCGCACTCCGCGTTCCAATCCCGCTACCTACACGGGAGTCTTTGATGTGATTCGGGATTTGTTTTCCGAAAGCATTGAAGCGAAGGCAAGAGGTTACAAAGCCGGGCAGTTTTCTTTTAACGTGAAAGGGGGAAGGTGCGAAGCTTGTGGCGGCCAAGGCGTGAACGTGATTTCGATGAATTTTCTGCCGGATGTTTACGTACAGTGCGAGGTTTGTAAAGGTGCGCGGTACAACCGGGAAACGCTGCAAGTGAAGTATAAAGGCAAGTCAATTTCTGATGTTTTGAACATGACTGTGGAGGAAGCTTCGGAAATGTTTAAAAATATTCCGAGGGCGGGCGCCAGACTGGAAACGTTAGTGGATGTTGGCTTGGGTTACATTCAGTTGGGACAGCCTGCGCCGACGCTTTCTGGCGGGGAAGCGCAGCGGGTGAAGTTGGCTACGGAACTGTCGCGTCGCGCTACTGGGAAGACGCTTTATTTGATTGATGAACCCACGACTGGCTTGTCGTTTTATGACGTTCACCACTTACTCAATGTGCTGCAAAGATTGGTGGATAAGGGTAATTCAATTTTGGTCATCGAACACAATTTGGACGTGATTCGGTGCTGCGATTGGGCGATCGATTTGGGGCCAGAAGGGGGAGATAAGGGAGGGGAAATTATTGTGGCGGGGACGCCGGAGGATGTGGCGGCAAATCCTCGTTCTTATACTGGGAAATATTTGAAAGCTGTTTTAGAGCAGCATCCTTTAGGGAGTGCTGTAGCTGTTAGCTAATACTCGGTCAGGATAGATATTGTAGGGTGCGTCAGCGATTAGCCTAATTTTCAGGTGGAGAGGCAGAAGTGGCTGACGCACCCTACTGCTACCCACTCAGGAACGATTTTGCGTCATTTGAGGTGCATCGTTGAGCGATTTACCCCGGATTATTGAGCGGATACACTTCTGGCTATGTTAAGAAGTGCGGAATGTAGGTCATAAATCTTTATATTTTAGAGCCTTACAATAAAATAATATTAAAAGGAATACTATAAAGCAGAGAGCGATCGCTCAAATCACAAAGGAAGAACCTATATTTGATCTGGCAATCGCAATTTTCGATATAGTTCATCAATCAATAAATTGAAATATCCACCATTAAATCATCTTTAAGGAGTCGTAAATGACTACAACTTTTTCGCGTCTAGAACTTCAGAAAATTGCCGAGGATCACAGATTGTTTTTATGGTCTATCCTCGCCTTGATAGTTATTAACCTATTTCATGTTTCTTTACAAAATCAAGCTATAAATCTACAACCTATACGTTTACTCGCACATTTTGCAGCAACAGGATTTCGGATATTTGCGCTATACAAGCTGGTAAGATCCCTCAAGCTTTCTGCATGGATAATTTGGCTTATTGTTGGTTCACTTGTGCCAATTCTGAGTCTACTGGTACACGATAAAGCAATGAAAGCAATGAAATCTGCTGGCATAAAAGTCGGATTCATGGGAGTCGATCCAAGCTCTATCTAATATGCTGTTGTAGTCTAACAATTGTGGTGTACCGTACTGGCGAGAAATTCTGATACATTACGAGGTAGTTTGCAGCAGATTAAGCAAACAGTTATCTCGTTTCGTTTCTGAGTTATGACAGTACAAAGCATTGAAAAAACCTTTCAACTCATCCTACAAAAAACCATTCCGACAACAGCACAATAAACTGAGAGCAACCCCCTTTAAACCCAGTTAACCCAGGGTGGATTAATTGTCAGAGGGGGAATAGACTTCTTGCAAAAATAGTTAGGAAGTTGCTGGGAGCAACGTCCCACAAAAATCTTTTTTATTGTGGGACGTTTCTCCCAGCAGCGTCCCACAATTTGATTAAAAGGGCTTTTGCAAAAGGTCTATTGTCTAGGGCGTCGGTTAGACCTTGGCAGGGCTCTCGCATGAGGACAAAAAAATGGTTGGCGATCGCGATCTACTGTCACCCTCATCCTTCGCCCTACATAATACATATTTCGTTATTTTTGTCAAAATATTCTACTGTACCGGCGCCCTAGGGCGACTTTTGCTCTCATGGTATAAGTTAGCCTAATTCAAATACTGAATATTTTCCGGTACCGAACTAAAAAATTTCCATTCTCCATTTGATTTGCGTAACGTATGTAATATTATCATCTTATTATCTCTGAAAGTTGAAGATGACCCGTCAATCTTTGTGGTTGTTTGTTCGATTCTTACTTTGGCTTCGTTTCCTGAAATTCCCACAATTTCAATTTTTGTTGGTTCGTACTTTAAATTTCTTTTGAAGACTTCTGCAATTGTAATTATTGTTGGTTGAAAACCAGGAGAGTTTGGATCTACTGTCGCCATATAGGATTCAGGATTTCTTTCATTCAAAGCTTTGAACTGCCGATCGATTAATAATTTGATTGCTGCTTGATCGCTGGTGTTATCAGCTATAATCTCTGTTGAGTTTATGAGTATAGGTGTAGTTAATTGATTGTTGCTTAATTTCGAGTCAATGTTAGGCACTTGGCCGCGGTCAATGTTGGTGGTATAACTGCTAAGGAATAAGCCTAAGATAACGGTAGGCAATGCTTTGTTTAAAGCTTGAACGTTCAAAAGTGACATGATAAATAAATATAACCTATGAATTGATGATTCTACGCTAGCATCTACAGCATCTCATGTCAATTTTAATTAGTTAACTATCTTGAATCGTGGGAGACATTGTCATATTTTCTGCTTGTTTTTGCATGAATTCAATGTCCGATCGCAACCAAGTGCGCGGCCCGCTGCACTGATGAGCAATTAACAGCCCCCACAGTCCTTTTTTGGTTAAAATTGGCACGACTAAATTGGCGCGAACCTTCAGGCTACGCAGAAACAGTCGGTGACATTGGTGGATTGGCTCTGTTTCAATATCTGTAATTGCTCTGACTCGGCCCGCTTCGTACAAAGCAGCGTATTCGTCGTTAAAACACTCGTCTGGGCCAGTAGAACCCAAGATTGACAGTTCGATCGCACTTAGCATCTCACAAGTCACTCGACCTTGCCACTGCCTGTAAAAATAATACAGTACCGCGCGATCGCTCTGCACCACTTCTCGAATGTCGTATAGGGATTTTTCAATTAATACGTCGCGCTTGAGACGTTCTGTCAAGCGGTTGACAATTGTTTGCAGGCGATCGCCAGACATGGTAATGACTCCTTAACTTCCTAGTTTTGGCTGAGCTCTGTCTTCAGTTTACCTCTATTGAAGATAGCAACTGCTAGTATAAGTTTACATCTAGAGTGAAAATTTATGTCTGTGCTAGAAGCTGCTTGGAAACACGAATTTATCGCTACAAACGGCATCAAACTGCACTGTGTCACTCAAGGTTCTGGGCCGCTGATGCTGATGCTGCACGGATTTCCTGAGTTTTGGTATTCTTGGCGCCATCAAATCCCGGAATTTGCATCAGATCGTAAAGTTGTTGCTGTGGATCTCAGGGGTTACAATGACAGCGACAAACCTAAGGATAAATCTGCTTATATGATGGCAGAATTTGTACAAGATATCAAGGGAATTATTCAAGGCTTTGGATACAAAAGCTGCGTCTTAGTTGCCCACGACTGGGGAGGCGCGATCGCCTGGAGTTTTGCTTATGCTTATCCTGAGATGGTGGATAAATTAATTGTGATGAATATACCGCATCCGGCAAAGTTTGCTGAAGGGTTGCGAACTCGCCAACAATTGCTGAAAAGTTGGTACATCTTTTTGTTTCAGTTGCCATTTTTGCCGGAATTTTTAATTAAGTTGGGCGACTATCGGGCGATCGATCGCGCTTTGCAAGGCATGGCAGTTGACAAAAGCAGCTTTACCCCCTCCGATATCCAAGCTTACAAAGATGCGGCAGCTAAACCGGGGGCTCTGACTGCTACTATCAATTATTACCGCAATATTGCTCGCGGATTTGTCGATCGCCCGCATAGAGAGATCCTCGAAGTTCCGACGTTGATGATTTGGGGCGAAAATGATCGGGCCCTCGGCAAAGAGTTAACCTACGGAACCGCAGATTACGTGCGGGATTTTCAGATTCATTACGTTCCCAATTGCAGCCACTGGGTGCATCAGGAACAGCCGCAGTTAGTCAATCGGTACATCAGAGATTTTTTGGCGAGTAAGTTCATTTAATTGGTGTTGCGGGCGATCGCATTTGAATATCAATTATAGGGAAATATTATCAATAACTTTGTGTCAACTCTTGACAAGCGAATTTCGTCAATCCCAAATCGAAAATCGAAAATCCTCTCTTCCCCCGAATTTATCCGTGGGGTCGCCTCTAAAATCTAAAATCTAAAATCTAAAATCGATTGACTCTCAAGAGCCGCTGTCAACTCTCTACTCAACTCTGTGGCGTCTGATAGGAGTGGGGAACAATCGCCCGGAGCGCGTTAGCTTTTGCGACACGGAAAGCTTGCAGCATGGATTGGCCCAAAGATCTACTTGCACCCAAGATTCTCAAAATGCGATCGTCCGCTGGAATAATCGGACATGGCGTGAAAAATATCAATTCTCGAAAAAAATGTATCTAAAACGATATAATTTTTGACATTCCCAACCTAAAAAATTGAGAGGAAACCAATCAAATTTTCGCAGTCAGCTTTGATGACACGAGATATCTTGGCAACGCAGCAGCAAAGAAATGACCGCATAATTGTCTTGGCGCTGATTTTTCTGACGCTGCTGGGACTAGCATTCCGGCTCTATTTGGCGTGGCGCACCAACCAAACTCTCCCCGATACCCCCGCCCGTCTCACAGGCGATGAACCAGGTTACGAGTATTTGGGACACTCTTTGCTAGAGGGTAAATTTTTTGATTGGCCGGGCAGGACACCAGTGTATCCCTTTTTTGTAGCTGGATGTTATGTAATTTTCGGTCGTTCTCCCGCATCTGTAGTCTACGTACAAGCTTTTTTGGGGGCGACAATCATACCCCTAACTTTTATCCTGGCACGGCGTTTTACTGGCCCTCAAAGTTCCTTAGTCGCCGCTGGATTAATTGCGCTACATCCCTCCCTGATTCTTCATGTCAGGCTGCTGCAAACAGAGATTTTATACGCGCCTTTAATGATTTTAACAATACTGGGCTTGCTGCGAGCATTGGAACAGCCGGAGTGGCAAAATTTTTCATTAGCAGGTGGGTTGTTGGCAATTACGAATCTTTGTCGGCCGACAGCGATGTTGTTTCCGGTAATTGTCCCACTATTGATGCCGCGCCAATGGTCTTTTAAGCGCAAGATTGCTTTGTTTCTTGCTTATTTGGGCGCAATTATCATCATTACCACACCTTGGACTTACCACAATTATCGAACTCACAAGACTTTTTTGATTTACAGTGTTTCTACGGGGCTGCTGTGGCAAGGAAGTCCAGAGTTTTATCATTTTGCCTACGAACAACTGCCAAAACGCCATATCACTAAAATTTGGCAGGAAGAACTCAATCCGGCTCGGAATGGCGGACACGATGTTTTTACCATTGAGGGCGATCGCTATTTTACCAAACGGGCGATCGCTTCAATACTCTGCGAGCCGGCTGTCTATCTCTGGTATTGTTTGCAAAAGGCAGTTTATTTGTGGTTGGGAAACCCTATAAGTGACTGGCCTCATCACGCTATGTTTAATGTGCAGGCAATGCGGAAATTCTTTTCGCCGCAACGGATTGTCGGCATTTTAGCGTCGCGAATTTTGCCTGTATTTGCGGCTTTGGGCATGATAGTTTTGCGGCATCGCTGGCGGGAGTTTTTGCCACTGCTGGCAGTCTGCGGCTATTTTACTTTGATCCATGCGCTCACTTATGCAGAAGTTCGCCACAGCGAGCCACTGCACCCGATTTTGGCGATCGTAATCGCCACGGCGGCGGGGGAACTTCAGCGTAGGTTAAAGTTAATTAGTCAGTAGGTCTTAGGCGGTTAGCCATTAGTTATTAACCCAGTGTTATCAAAAACTCTAATTCGGAATTTCACCCTCGCCTTTTTAATTGCCATCGGCCTAGAGTTGTTTGGCCCAACGACAACTTTTGCTCAAAACATCGCAACAATTAAATTCTCCGGTACTGCTGCGGGTGTCAGCACTCGCTACATCGGTGCAGTCGAGGGCAACATTAACTTTGATCTCAAAGATTTGCAAGATTTGGGAATTAATACATACCGCATTTACGGCGGGATGTCTCGATGGGAACCGGAAGACGATGACGGTAAATACGGCTGGCCGGAAATCTCCCAAATTAAGGCAAATCCAAATATTATTAATTGGGCGCATTGGGATAAAATTATGACCGATCCGCCCCGGGGTAGCGATTATTCGTGGTCGGGAGAACGTGGTAAAGTTTGGGAAGGCAATGCTAGGACTATTTTTAATGCTCTCAAACAGGCTAAGATTCGCCCGGTTGTGAGTATTCGTAATGTGGACAGTAGCTGGAATCCGTCTTGGGCGCTGCAATTAAATCCGCCCCGAACTAAAGAAGATTGGAACGAGTGGTGGGAACACGTGTTTGCTACGGTTTATTGGTTGAATGTACGCAACGATTACCGCGTTGATGATTGGGAAATTCACAACGAACCGGACTACCGCATACAGGGTTGGGGTGGAACTATGGCTGACTATTTTGAGTTGGTGAAAGTGACCAAAGATGCGATCGACTTTGTTTACAAAAGTTATTTGCCTGGGCGCGCTTACCGCATCCACAGCCCGACAAGCGTAGGTGGCAGCATTTGGCCTGCTGAGGCTTTGCGAGAAATTCCTAATTATTTCGATACTGTCAACTTCCACAATTACGATGCAGATATTTCTAACTACACCCGCAAAGTGCGCGGCTGGATGAAGGGGACAGTCCGTGCTAACTCGGAGGTTTGGGTGGGAGAATGGGGAAGTTATCAAATTAGCTATAACGATTTCCCTTTAGCTTTAAGTTTGATTAAAAATTTGATCCGAGGTTCCCAACCGGGGGATAATTATATTTACGGGAGTCACATATTCTGTTTGTACGACTGGGGAAAGCCGGCACTGGCGGAAGGTTTGCTGGGGGACGGGGGAAAACGGCGCGCGAGCTACTATGCTTTGCGGATGGGAATTCGGGCTTTGCAAGGGGGTAGGGCTAGCTTTTTTCCGATCGCTAATAGTTCCGATTTAATGGCAGTTGCAACTCTCGATTCTAGTAAGAATGTTTACTTGCTGGCTGTCAACGATCGAGCAAAATCTTATACTGTTCGTGCCGATATTTCAGCTTTAATCGAAGCTGGTAATGGGACGGTGCGGGAGTTTAGTTTGAAGTCAATGGATGAGGTTGTTAGCAGCTTGACCCTGAAGGGTGGTAAGGCGACTTTTTTGGTGCCGGGGAACAGTGCTATTCTCATCAAGTTCGTTAGCGCAGCCCTCGAAGAGGATCGCCCGAATTGAATGTCAAATTCTCGGAGTTCAGAATTGGGATAAGATAGAATTAGTTACGATCGCAATTATTTATTTTGTGCCCTCGAACCCTCGAACCCTTAATTAGACAGTTGAAATATCTAAATCGTGTTGTGATTCCCCTCCTGTCGCTGGTAAATTGGTAGCGTGTAAGTATCTTGCCTCCAACAGAATCCGATCGAGAATTCCCTTGAGCGCGAGAAGGTAGCCGAAGTCTAGACATCGCAGAAATTCTTGCTCGTAAACCCGCAGTAGTTAGGTTAGGCGAGGAATTGCCGGCCAGTCTTCATGTCCGCCCTCTGCTAGATAGCATTGGTTCTGACTTTCAGCGCCCGTCAATTGTCAGGATTTGGCACGGAATTAATTTTTAATGCCAAGATGCTGATAGTAGGGGTGATTTTAATCTTACAGAAACTTTGATCGCGCACAGGTAACCTCGCGCGCAAAGCCTCTCAATCAACCTGCTGCTTGCGACGATCGGGTTTTTCCAACAAATATCACTCTTATGCCCGCTGATGTTTATTCCCTCTCTCAGTCAGGTCATTAACCGCCATCCCCTCACCGTCACCCCTGGGACGCCCGTAGAAGAGGCGATCGAGCTGATGAGCAGCACAGGAGCCAGTTACGTCCTTGTGGTAGAACCGCGCGGAAATTTTCAACTGGGAAATCCCACCAACGGGACTTCCCCGCAGTCGCGGGAACAGTTAGGTTTCTACAAAGGCCTACCGCGTGCGCTACACGCAGGTGCTAACAGGCTCAGTCTCAACGGCCTCAACGGCTCAAAAGCCGACGATACCGGTGGCCAGATGGTGCTGGGGATTTTTACAGCGCGAGATGTCGTACAGCTAAATTCGATCGGCGCTGCTTTGAGGGGATTTGCGATCGAGCAAATCATGATCAGAACCGTAACTGTAGCCCGAGAATCGGAAATTCCCGACTTTTTTGCCTTAGCCAATCTGCTGGACAAACATCTGATCGGGCATTTACCAGTCGTCAACGACGCTGAAGAACTTGTCGGTTTAATTAGCTCTCAAAGCTTGGTACAACTGTTGCAGGAAATTGGGGAATCGCCACAACCCATTAGCAGCCATTCGCCACCTGCTTCGCCCTTGCCATTTCCTCCGCCACTGCCAATTTTACATCCGAAATTAGAGATCCCCGCAAATTTAATTAAACTCGATCAAATCCCTCAAATCGCAGCGTCGCGAATTATTCACGCTCCGGCTACTGCTTCAGTTCGCTATTTGGCGCAACTGATGTTCCGACACAATGTTAGCTATGTATTAATCACTGAAACCCCGGAACCAAACTCGAATGGTGCAGCTCAAAATGCCAAATTTACAAATCCCAACCTCCACAAACTGGTTGGGGTGGTAAGTTCGCGGGACATCGTGCAGTTGCAAGCCACGGGGAGAGACTCTAGCAGAATTAAAGCAGGAGCGATTTGCAGCAGTTCGCCAGCCCTGGTACGATCGCACTCTACCCTCGAAGCAGCCATCGCCCTGCTGCGAAAACACTACTGCCAGTTACCTCTATTAGTCATCAACGACAGCAATCACCCGATCGGGATTGTCAATCCTCAAACTATCCTGTTACAAGCACTGGACTCAAAATCTCTGCATTCAGGCTTGCTCGCTTTGCAGCGCCAGCTAGAATCTAGCAACGCGCAGTACAAAAAACTCTTGGCCCAAATACAAATTCCGGCAGCCAATCCCTACCCAGATGCAGAAATTGCTCAAAACAGTAGCGTCGCGCAGCCCCCAAATCTCCCCGCTACCGTCAACAATCAGGGGATTTGGGATTGGAATCTCGAAACAGATGAGTTTTTTTATTCGGCGCGATGGCAAGAAATGCTCGGCTACAAAGAAGGGGAAATCTCGAATCGGCGATCGGAATGGTGGAGTCGCATCCACCGAGACGACATTGACGGAGTAAAGGCAGCTTTAGAAGATCACTTCGCACAAAAAACAGCGGATTTTGCAGCCGAATATCGAATGTACTGCAAAGACGGCAGCACTGTCTGGGTGCTGAACCGAGGTCAAGTTTTGCGTAGCGCTACGGGCAAACCGCTGCGGGTAGTCGGAACTCATACAGATATTACTCCAAACCAGCAGTTAGAACTCAAAAACTCCGATGGCGTCGAGGAATTCCAAGTATTTGATGCTTTGAAAGCAACAGTAATTTTCCAGATGGATGCGGCGGGGATTTGGACATTTCTCAACCGTGCTTGGACTGAAATAACGGGTTTTTCGGTGGCTGAAAGTTTGACAACTAATTTTTTAGATTGGGTGCATCCAGATGAGCGCTCGCATTGTGAAAATTTATTGGAGTCTTTGCTGTCTGGTAATTCACCATTTTATCGGCGAGAACTGCGATTTAAATACAAGTTGGAATCTGGCAAAAACGAATTGGGAATTCAGATTGATTCAGGCTTTGTTTCAGTTGAAATATTTGCCCAAGTCCGGCTGAATTCCCAAGGTGAAATACTGGGAATTTTAGGGACTTTGCACGATGTCTGCAACCGCGTTGAAGGAGTTGAGGAACTGCGGGAAAGCGAGCGGGCAATTCGATCGCTCTACGAGGTAATGGTAGGCTCGTCCGGCTCTTTTGACGAGCGAACGGCCCGGTTGCTGGCAATGGGTTGCAGTCAGTTTGGGATGGATATCGGGCTGTTGGGCAGGGTTTTGGGCGATCGCTACGAAGTGCTCGCGGCTTATGTACCGCAAGATTTTCCCTTCGGATTTGCTAAAGGAGACGGTTTTTCTTTAAGCAGAACCTTCGAGCGAGAGGTTTTGCGATCGATCGAACCTATTTCGATCGAATCAGCCGGCACTACTCAGTGGAAGCAGCATCCCGCTTACGCCGTGCGGAGGTTGGAGGCTTTTGTCGGCACCAGGGTAATCGTCCAAGGGCGAGTTTTTGGCACCTTAAGCTTTACTTCCCGCACCGCTAAACCTCCTTTAAAACCGCTGAATCTTGAAATTTTAAAGCTGATGGGCAATTACATCGGCGCGGAAATTGCCAGGGAAGAGCGAGAGCGAACTTTGCAGCGACAGTACCAGCGCGTCTTGCTGCTCAAACAAATTACTCAAAAAGTGCGATCGACCTTAGACACTCAAGAAATTTTTCAGACTACCGCCACCCAAATCGGCCGCGTATTCGGCGTCAATCGCTGCACAATTCACACCTATCTTTCCCAACCTTATCCCCACCTTCCTTGCGTCGCAGAATACCTAGAACCAGGTCACGAATCGGCTTTAGATTTAGAACTTTCTGTCACTTACAACCCCTACACCGAAAAACTACTCGCAGAAGATATCGCCCTGGCATCTCCCGACGTGTTTGCCGATCCTTTGCTCGAATCTTCCGTACCAATGTGCCGCCGCATCGGATTAAAATCTATGTTGGCGGTTCGCACTTCCTATCAAGGAGAACCGAATGGCATTATTACTTTGCACCAGTGCGATGCAACTCGCCAGTGGACTCCCGACGAAATTGAACTCTTAGAAGATGTTGCCGCTCAAGTCGGAATTACCTTAGCTCAAGCACTACTCTTAGAAACGGAAGTTCAGCGCCAGCGACAGTTAGCAGAGCAAAATGAAGCTTTGGAGCAAGCGCGAGAAGCGGCCGAAGTAGCTAACAGAGCTAAGAGCGAATTTTTAGCAACTATGAGTCACGAAATCCGCACTCCGATGAATGCGGTAATCGGGATGACGGGTTTGCTGCTGGATATGCAACTAACTCCAGAACAGCGGGATTTTGTTGAGACAATTCGCACCAGTGGCGATGCTTTGCTAACTATTATTAACGATATCCTCGACTTTTCCAAGATTGAATCGGGTAAAATGGATTTGGAACGCAGCCCCTTCGATCTGCAAAACTGTATAGAAGAATCTCTGGAATTGCTAGCTCCTAGAGCGTCGGAAAAAGGTTTAGAGTTGGCTTATTTTATTGATGATTCTGTTCCGAAAAACATTTTAGGAGATGTCACAAGGCTGCGCCAAATCTTAGTAAATCTGCTGGGCAATGCAGTTAAATTTACAGAGTCTGGAGAAATTGTTGTCTGCTGTACGGCTCGGAAAGTTGAACAATTACCTGCTAAGAGTTCGCCGGAAATTAGCAATATTCTAGAGCCGCAACCGCTAGCAATTAACCAGGGAAAGTTGGCAGGTAGGAGACTGTACGAGATTCAATTTGGTGTCCAAGATACGGGCATTGGCATTCCGCCAGACCGGATCGATCGCCTGTTTAAAGCTTTTTCGCAGGTAGACGCCTCGACAACGCGACATTACGGCGGGACTGGGCTGGGATTGGCTATCAGCCAACGTTTGAGCGATATGATGGGCGGTAAAATGTGGGTTGTCAGTCAGGTAGCTCCGGGCAGTTCCAAGTCTCAACCTGCTGTTTCTGCGATCGGACAAAGTACGGCAGGAATCCCACCTGCGGGATTTTCTGCACCGTCGATATCGGGTTCCGGTTCGATTTTTTATTTCACGGTGATTGCTGAAGCTAATCAAAACGCGGCTGAAGAAAAAAAACCGGAATTTACTGTTGGGAAGCGTTTGTTAATTGCCGAGAATCATGCCATTAACCGCCAAGTTTTGATCCGGCAAGCTGAGGCTTGGGGCATGATACCCGTGGCTGTAACTTCAGGCGCTGAGGCTTTGGAAATCATCAAAGGAAACTCGGCGATCGATTTGGCTATTTTGGCGATGAATCTACCAGATATGGACGGTGTGGCTTTGGCTGTGGAGATTCGGAAATTTGAGCTGAGCAATTTATCTAATGGCGACGCGCTAAATCCGAATGTCATCAAAGTTAAAAGCCCTCGCAAAGTTACGCTACCTTTGGTGCTGTTTACTTATTTGAGCAAGGCGGAAGTTTGGAAAAAACTTGAAACTACAGAAGTACATTTTTCGGCGTTTTTAACTAAGCCTCTAAAACAGTCCCAGTTTTATAATGTATTGCTGCAAGTTTTTGGGTATGTTGCTGGTAGAAGCAGCAAGGGAGAACTTTCAAATGTGGCGACTTTGACTTCGGGATTGAAGTATTTTGAAAATTCTCAAGAACAGCACCGCGCGCAGCGGACGCCTGCGGTTTTGAGGCAGGTTCCGAGCAATTCAGCCCCACACGATCCAAGTAATGCTAATCAGATTCGGATTTTGCTGGCAGAGGACAATGTGGTGAATCAAAAAGTCGCTACGCATTTGCTCGACAGGATAGGATATCGGGCCGATATTGCGGCTAATGGCTTGGAGGTTTTGGAGGCGTGCAAGCGGCAATCTTACGATGTTGTGCTGATGGACGTGCAGATGCCGGAGATGGACGGTTTGGAAACGACGCGCCGCATATGTGCGGAATGGCCAGCTAACAAGAAGCCGAGAATTATTGCGATGACGGCTAATGCCATGCAGGGCGATCGCGAAAAGTGTCTGGAAGCGGGTATGGACGATTATATTACTAAGCCCGTGCGCCGGGAAGAGTTGGCCCTCGCCCTCAGCAAGTGCCAACCTCTGCGTCGGGATGAATTGAATGCCGTTACTGAACCAAAAAATCCAGATATTTCCGATCAAAATGGCAGTCATGTTACTAGACATTCGAGCGTTCAACCGCCAGCAAATTCGCCGATTAATTTTGAGGTTTTGCACAATCTCCGCGAGCTAGACGATGAGGACGATCCGGATTTTTTGGGGGAGTTGATTAAGATATATTTGTTAGACGCACAGCAGCATTTAGAAACAATTAAGGAAGCTATTTTTCTAGGTGACGCTGACAGTTTGAAGCTAGCTTCTCACACGCTGAAGTCGAGCAGCGCCAATTTAGGAGCGGTGTCTTTTTCGGAAGTATGCAAGGAGTTGGAGTTGATGGGCCGCGTGGCGGTTGAGTCTGGAGGGGAACAGGTTTTTGATGCGAGGGCGGCGCGCGATCGCCTATTGGAAGCCGAAGCTGAGTGGGAAAAGGTGCGATCGGCTTTTGAGACGGAATTGAAAACGGGGAATTTGCGATCGCAAATGGGGTAATTTGTTATTTGTTGGTTGTTATTTGTTAGTTGTTATTTGTTGGTTGTTATTTGTTGGTTGTTATTTGTTAGTTGTTATTTGTTAGTTGTTAGTTGTTATTTGTTAGTTGTTAGTTTCAATGGGAGCATCTCCGTTTTGCATTTACAGTGCGAGCTTAAGAGCTCGCACTACCATAAACAATGCTTCTTGCAAAACTGAGATGCTCCCAGTTTCAATAACCAATAGGGTGCATCTCTTTTTTTGCAAATATATTCCAATACGGTTCACTTAACGTTTTTTGTCATTGCGATCCCAGAGAGAGCAATCGCAGGGTCTGTTTGTCACATCGTTTTTCCCGGTGTACTGTCTTAAGTGAACTGTATTGAAATATATTCGTAGGGGCGAAGCATTCCGGCAGTAATACCATTTTTCTTTCATATGTGCTATGGATGAAGTCTTAGCCCCCCCGAAATCGCGGGGGGGGTAATATCTAGCGCTACTTTATGAAATTGGTATAAATCTCTGGCGATCGCTAATAAATTGTCTGCCGGAATGCTTCGCCCTTACAAAATTGAGATGCACCTAACCAATAACCAATCACCAATGCCCAATTCCCAATTCCCAATGCCCAATTCCCATATTTAACTTTCACCTAAATAGGCTTTGCGAACAGTTTCATTTGACTGCAAATCGCTAGCACTACCAGCCACTACAACCTCACCAGTTTGGATCACATAGCCGCGGTGGGCTACACTTAAAGCCATGCGAGCGTTTTGTTCCACGAGTAAAATAGTTGTACCTTCAGCATTAATATCGCGGACGATCGCAAAAATTTGACTGACTAACATCGGCGCCAAACCCATACTCGGTTCGTCCAACAATAGCAAACGGGGGCGGGACATCAAAGCGCGGGCGATCGCCAGCATTTGCTGTTCCCCGCCGCTGAGAGTGCCCCCTTTTTGACTAATTCTTTCTCGCAAACGGGGAAATAAATTTAAAGCTTTTTCCATATCCGACTTGATACCCAGAGTATCGTTGCGTAGATAAGCACCCATTTCCAGGTTTTCTTGCACCGTCATCCGCGGAAAAATCAACCTTCCTTCCGGGCTTTGAGAAATGCCCAAACGGACGATCGCCTCTGTAGACAGCGATTCCAAAGGCTTACCCTCAAATAATACAGTGCCGCTGCGCGGGCGCAGCAATCCTTGAATCGTGCGGAGAGTGGTAGTTTTCCCCGCCCCGTTGCTACCAATTAAAGTCACAACTTCTCCCTCCTTAACCGTTAATGAGACTCCTTTGAGGGCGTGAATATTTCCGTAATAGGTATGAATATCTTGAATTTCTAGCATAATTACTCTTTGTCGGCTATCTTTATATAGATTTTAATCAAAACACGGACATATTTACCATTACCCGTTGGCATCTTCTTCTTTTCCCAAATAAGCCTCAATCACGCGAGGATCTGCGCGAACTTCATCGGGAGTTCCCTCAGCAATTTTAGTACCGTACTCCATTACACTCACGCGATCGCTAATTCCCATCACCACTTTCATATCGTGTTCGATCAGCAAAATACTCAAATCCAACTCATCCCGAATCCGGTAAATAAACCGAGTTAGATCGGCCGTTTCATTCGGGTTCATCCCCGCAGTCGGTTCGTCCAACAGCAAAACTTTTGGGTCAGATGCCAAAGCCCTCGCAATTTCCAATCTGCGCTGGTCGCCGTAGGAAAGGTTTTTTGCCAACTCCGGCGCTTTCTTCACGCCTAAACCGACAAAATCTAGCATAGTCAGCGCTTTTATTTTAGCTTCCCGTTCCTCCGAATTCACAGTCGGAGGGCGGAGGATTGCACCCAACAAACCAGCTTTTAAACGGCAATGTCTGCCTACTAAAATATTATCCAACACAGTCATGTTGTTGAACAATCGGATATTTTGAAAAGTTCTAGCAATCCCGAAAGTTGTCAGGCGATCGGGCGGTAAACCTGTGATATTTTTATTTTCCAGTACCAACTGGCCCGCACTCGGTTTGTAGATGCCGGTCAGCATATTAAAGAATGTGGTTTTACCCGCACCGTTGGGGCCAATCAAACTGGCGATCGATCCTTTTTCTAAGGTTAAGCTGACTTGATTTACCGCAGTCAAGCCGCCGAATCGCATTGTCAGTTGCTGTGCTTCTAATAGTGACATTTTGGTTGTGTTTCCTAATATTAGTTAAGCTGTGATACCAATTTTTTATGAGGGTGCATAGAATCTGATCCCCCCTAACCCCCCGAATAGTCGGGGGGGCCAAGAGTTACTCAAAGTCCCCCGACTATTCGGGGGATGCGAGGGGGATCGGGATATGTGCAACTTCACATTAAATTGGTAAGAGAGTTCGGATTCTATATAATACCAAATCTGATCTGTTAAAGTGCGTCAGCTTGGCTGTGGTGGGATGCTCGTTACGACAAGGAAAAATTAGGGCCTCGGAATGCGTTACATAAAGTCTTAGGCTAAGCTTTATAACTGGGTTTCAGCTTAACGACGACAAAAAGGGTGGAAAATTAAATTACACTGATATTTGGTCGCGGGCGATCGGCTACTATAGTAGGGGGTATTGTTGAGGTCGGAATTATGATGAAGCTTGGTTTGCTGGTGCGATCGCAAAACCTCTCCGCAGAAAAATCTCCAAACAACGACTTAGGAATCGGAAAAGTTACCGAGCTATCCTACTCTACAGCAACGGTTGAATACTTCTGCTCGATCGGGCAACGCCTAGAAAAAATCTTACCCTTAACTTCGCTTTCTAGAGTTCGACTCCCGCCTCAGACACGATGTTACATCCAGCCAGAAAACCAGGATACATGGATAATTGGTCGAATTTTTGACTGGGACGAAGATAAAAGTCTGTATCGCATCGATCTACCCGATAAAAAGATAGCATTAGTTGCCGAACAGGAAATTTACGTTCGCTGCAACCTACCCATCGATGATCCCATCGAAATTCTAGCGATGAAAGGTCAGGAAACGCCTTACTTTCACGATCGGCGTTTAGCTTTTGTCCGGTGTCTGATCCAACAGGGCGCCGTCAGTCGCGGGATGACAGGGCTGATTTCTGCCAATATTGACCTTTATCCCCATCAAGTTGAAGTTGTCCGCCGCGTGCTCGAAGACCCGATTCAACGCTATCTTTTAGCTGATGAAGTTGGACTGGGAAAGACAATCGAAGCAGGTGCTATTCTGCGCCAGTATCTCCTCGATGAACCCCAGGGACGTGCAGTGGTAATTGTACCGCAATACCTGCGGGAACAGTGGCTTCAAGAATTAGAAAATAAATTCTATCTCTCTGACTTTCTCTCTGAATTTGCCGATCGCGTCCAGGTACTTGCTGTAGAGGA
The DNA here is from genome assembly GCF_020738035.1 of Microcoleus sp. PH2017_28_MFU_U_A. Taxonomy (NCBI): domain Bacteria; kingdom Bacillati; phylum Cyanobacteriota; class Cyanophyceae; order Oscillatoriales; family Microcoleaceae; genus Microcoleus; species Microcoleus sp. PH2017_28_MFU_U_A. The sequence goes on along the minus strand of NZ_JAEQCX010000052.1, from coordinate 27,315 downwards.
TGTCGATCGAGTCAGCCCGAATGCCGCTTTGGGCTTCCTGATTTTAGATACCCTGGAAACTTTATTCGGAAAACCCGGCCCGTTTCAAGTGATATCTGCCGTGCAATTGCGACCAGAACCCTCTTACTGGTTTGCTTGGTGTCAAAGTGCAGAAATCAGAAAACAGCGACTAATTGAAGCTGTTTATCATCTCCCTCGCCCTCTGATTGTTTACGCCACCAAACGCGAAGATGTCAGGCGGTGGCAACAGGATTTGTTGCGTGCTGGATTCAATCGGTGTGCCGCCATGACCGGAGAATCTAGCGCACAAGAACGCTCTCAACTGATTCAAGACTTGCGCGAGAGACGAGTTGATATAGTAGTTGCTACTTCGGCTTTCGGATTGGGCGTCGATCAGTCAGATGTTCGAGCCGTAATTCATGCCTGCATCCCCGAAACTATCGATCGATTCTATCAAGAAGTCGGTCGCGGAGGTCGAGACGGCAAGGCTGCAATTTCCCTCGCACTGCATACCGATGAAGACCTAAAAATTGCCAAGTATCTTAACGAAAAATCTGCAATTACGATCGAACGGGGTTTGCAGCGGTGGGAAAGTATGTTTCTCAAAAAAGAACCCTCGATCGATGGTCGGTTTCGCGTTCTTGTCAATATTCCTCCATCTTTACAACTAGCAGATATTGACATGAACAGCGAACAGAATCAGGCTTGGAACATCCGCACTTTAACGCTGATGAGTCGGGCAAGTTTAATCGAAATGGATGCCGATCGACCGCCGCTTATCAAAAATTTTGAATCGAAAGACGCTTATCAAAAAGCTTGGGAACTGCACCGAGAATCCCGCTTTATTCGGATTCTAGATGAATCGCATCTGAAAAAACAAACCTGGGAACAGAAAGTAGAACCAATTCGCCAGCAAAGCCAAAACAGGAGCTATAAAAACTTGGAATTGATGCGCGAGGCTTTGCGACCCGAACGCTGTATTTCGGAAATCTTAGCTGAAGCTTACACAATAGGCGATCGTACAATACCAGAACAGAGAAAGCAGGTGATAGTTTCTCGTGCTTGCGGCGGATGTCCTGTTTGCCGAAAAAACCGGGAATCAATATTTTCGGGAATTATGCCCGCGCCGATATCTGTATGGCAAAACCCTAAACTTTTTGTAGGTAAAGAACTAGAACGATTGCTAGCAGGAGATAAATTAATGCTGATTTTCTATGAATCTATGGAGGAGAAAAGTTGGAAACGCAAAAGCCCTCAAGTTTTTCAATGGTTGACGGAGCAAGGAATTAAGAATTTAGTTGTTACTCGCGAATTTTATAGTACATTAATTAAAGAACCAAATCTAATTTCAGATGCTTTTATATTTTTGTTTGAAAAATACCAACCCATTCTGATGCCGCGCATTCCTACCCTGATCTTTCATCCACCAGGAAAGGCTATTCCTGAGAAATATCTGTCACCAAACAGAACTTCTGACGCGCCGCTGATTATCGTGCTTCCGGTAGATACAGCAGATCCCAGTCGCAATGACCGCAAGCTAATTGATATTTTTCCAGGTAAATATTTTATGTTTAACCACTTTTGTACGGAGGTGAATTTATGAGCGTATTAAAAACTGCTTTGGCTGCTCCTAGCCGAATGCGAGGCATATTTAGATATTTACTTCAAGCACCCAAACAGCGAGAAAACAGGGAAAAACTCACTGGGTTGCTTTCTCCCGATAAATTATCAGAAGGGAGAAACAAAGGTGCGGAACATCCGATGTTTGATGCTGCACTGCGAGAAAGTATCAAGTGCGGTTTATTAATCGAAGAAAACGACGAGATTGCTATAAATTGTCATCTTCCCGAAGCATCCAGACATCCTCAAACTGGCGATAAGTTGTTACCGGATACGCTGGTACAGCTATTTTTCGCTTCTGATAATGAAGATGAAGCAGATTTAGGCCGGTTAATAGCATGGTATTTAGCCCAAGATATTTATGATGCTCCCGGTACTTGGAAAGAAGTAGAACAGCTTGTCGCAGAGCAGGGAGTTGATGAGTCTTTGGATTTGAAAATATCCAGTAATACTTTGTCCGGTCAAGTCGAGGATTGGATGTGTTATTTAGGGTTTGCTTGGAGTCATGCTTTAGGAGGAAACAAAAGAATAGTTGCCGAGCCAACTGCTTACCTCAAACGCAATTTAAAAGAGTTATTTCAAGGAGAAGTGCAAGCTAAACTTTCGATCGCAGAGTTTGTCGATCGTTTAGCCGAAAAATGTCCTCTGTTTGAAACTGGCAAATTTCGAGAACAAGTTGAGGATAAAATCGGTTCTCGCTTGCCAAATCATTTATCAACTAGCACGGCTTTTGCTTTATTCCGCCTTCAGGATGATGGCTGCATCCAGCTTATAAAAGAGTCGGATGCCGATTTATTCATCCTTCCAATTGGTGACAAAGAAGCAGGATTTTCTCATATTATTTGGACGGGAATAGAACTATGACTTTTACAAAATTTGTTTGCTGGGATGTCGATCGCGTTCGCCGCGTGATGGGTGTGGAAGCTACCCAAACGGCAGATAGTATATTTCTGGCAACTCACCATCCGATCGCCATGTACCGCCAGGAACTTATCGAAATACCGTCGCAAGTTCGCTACAGTGAGGAACAATTTCTGAAGGATTTTCTGGCAGAACAAGATTTCGCTTTCGTACCAGTTTTAGGAAGTTCTGGCACAGGAAAATCTCACCTGATTCGGTGGCTAGCCGCCAATATTGAATCGACACAAAAGCGTCGAGTTTTGCTGATTCCCAAAATAGGAACGAATCTCAAAGATATTATCAGTTTAATATTAGAAGGGATGGCAGGAGCCACCTTCGATGAATACCGGCAGCGTTTAAATCGAGCGACTAGCACCTTGACTGAAGCACAAGCGCGGGAACAAACTCTGAATCAGCTTGCTGCTGCGGTTGGCCCAAATGGTCGGGGCGATCGCACTAATCTTTCTGATGCACAAGATTACCTAGTTGATGTAATTGACTCTTTTTTATACGATCCATTTTTCCGAGAACACTGGCTAAAGGATGAAGGTATTATTCATCAATTAGTTATCCACATTCTCGGACATCGAGATACGGTAGAAATTGTGGAAGAACGGCGGCAATTTTCGCTTGAGGACTTGCCTCTAAATGTTTTAGACTTGCAAAAAGCTGGGGAGCGATCGCGGGAATTTTATAGCTTGTTAATCGGCGATGATGATATCCAAAAGGAAACTGTAGATTGGTTGAACCGACATTTAGATGAAGCGATCGCTCAGGTTTTGAGCCTCGGGCGGGAAGACTTGCAAAGATTAATGCGAGAAGTTCGCGAAACTTTAGCCGAAGAAGGAGTAGAATTAGTTTTGCTAATTGAAGATTTTGCGAAATTTCAAGGAATCGATCGCGAAGTTTTAGAAGCAGTTTTAGCGAGGCCGCAACAAGCGGGAAGCAAATCTTTGTGCGCGATCCGAACGGCGCTAGCTTGTACTACGGGCTATTTTGACGGTTTGAGGTTAGATACTGTAAAACAACGGATTACTTTTAGCGTTAATCTCGATGTCGGTACAGTTGGAAAACAACAATCTTTAGTGAATTATTCAGATATCAAACAATTTGTGGCGCGATATCTCAACGCGGTGCGTTTGGAGGATAAAATAATTCAAGATTGGGCTAAGTCTCGCAATGATGAAGATTCAGATAAAGCAACTTTAAGTAGTGCTTGCAGTGAATGCGAACACAAACTAGCTTGTCATGCAGGTTTTGGAGAAGCGGACGGTTTTGGTTTGTATCCCTTCACGCCTGAAGCATTAGAGCAGATGCTTGCCAGGGTAAACCCCGAAACTTTTAAACCTCGATTTTTGATTAGAGATGTTCTCAAGTGGACTCTAGAAAATTCTATTTCCGATCTTAAGCATGGAGACTTTCCTGCTATTTCTCTGCGAGAACATTTTGGTAAGATGCGGCTGAGTGCAATGGTTCAGGCAGATATTAAAGCCAAAGACCAACAAAATTACGATCGCCGCCAAATTCTCCTCGATTTGTGGACTGATAGTAACGAGCTTTGCGATTTGCACCCGGAAATTCACTCTGCATTCGATCTTCCTGCACTGGGCCTGAAGGTACATTCGACTAAAGTTTCACCATCTGTTTCGCGGGCTAAAGAGTCTAGAACTTCGGTTAATAATTATCAAGTTGAGCCGCAATCTCAAACTGAAAAATTTCCCGAAAAACTGACAAAACAACTCCAAAATCTCGATCGCTGGAACAACCAAGATATTCTCCCGCAAGATATCGGTGGAGAACTGCGACCGTTGATTTACTCAGCGATCGGCGAGCGGATAGAATGGGACACAGAAATGCTGCTTAAGGGGAGTTTTGCTAGTAGTGGGACAACATACTTTAAAAGCAGAAATATTACTTTTTTCAGTCCAAAAGTGACAAGGGAGACGATTTCTGGAGTTAAATTATCTCTTCCCCTTAATCCTGATGATGCAGATGAGTTTCGAGAAAGCGCGATCGCCTTTCAAGCCATTTTGCAGTACAATCATTACAAGCATTGGAAGTTCCCCGAGGGCGATCGCTACTTCCGCACCTACGCCAAACAACTGGAAAGATGGAGTCAGTATGTTGTTGGCCAGATTCGCCTGTATCCCCGCGAGTCTGGGGAACCCTGGAGTCCTGTACCTGCGGCAGTTGAGCTACTGGCGATCGCAGCAACAATGGCCGGAAATCCTGCAAATTCGATGGAAGATTTGATTAATAGTTTGTTTCTCGACTTAGAAGCAAAAGATTTAGAAAATCGTTCAGCTAACTGGAAAAAGCTATTTAATAGCTTGAAAAACCAGCGCGAGGCTTTACTAGAAATTGTTACCAGCCGCACGGCTTGCACAAAAGGAAGTTCTAAACAATTTCAGATTATTGATGTTGTACAAATCCTCGATCCATTGCAACAGGTTAGCAAATCTTGGCAACTTCAATGTGAAATTCCGGTCGATGTTCGAGAAAAGTTTCCCGAAATCAATAAAGCGCGTCAAGCTGCGGATGAAATGCTAGAAACAGCGATTCAAGAAGAGTGCGATCGGCAACTTGCTGTTTACAATTCTCTCATATCTGAATTAGGAGAAGACATCAAGAAAAAAAATGTTATCGATTTAGTCAAAAAGGCGATCGATAGTTCAAAAGAAGCTGGTGTATTTCGAGGGAGAAAGAGTGGCGATGACCTAACATCTGTAGTGGAACAGTTTAAACGAGTTGGGCTTTCTAGCTATTTAGAAACAATGAAGCGCGTGCAAGCTGAGAAAGATAATTCAGATAGCAAACCGAGCAAGCTGCTTAAATATCTCAGCGAAAATCATCAAAAAGCAATGACAGAAGCTTCGGAATTTCTCGGAAACACTAACAATTTTCTTGATGCTTCTATAAGCGATGTCAATAACCAGATTGAACTACTAGAAAGGTCAGGTGGCGCGACAGTAGAATCTTGCCATAGAGCTATTCAAGATGGATTGGCTAGACTGCGAAATCTAATTACTGAAATTAAAGGATAGATAATATGCTTGTCGAAAAATCCACTCAACTGATTGAGTTATCTCAAAAAAAAATTAATCTTCAAAGGTATGCAACTAATCTTCAAGGCTTTCAATCTCGACAACAACAAATCGAGCAAGCTGTCGCTGGAACTATACCTCTCGTTCAATGTTTGAGAGCTTTTCATCAAAGAGGACTTGCCAATTTTGCTTTAGCTCAAAAAGCAGATACCCTACTGATATTTATTACGGATGTTGAGGCAGAATTTAAAGCAGATCCTGAGTGGATTATAGACAATGAAAATTTTAACAAAAAGAATTTCACTACTAGGATAGAGCAATTACAAAATTCTCTGAGAGAGCAATTGAATCAATCTTGGCAGTGCTATCGAAATCAAAATAAGCCCAGCACTAATAATGAAATCCTGAATTTATTGGATAAAGTTTCGGCATTTAAGCCAACTGTCCAACGGATTAGAAGTTTAGATTGGCACATTCAGGAATCTAACTCAATTCCCCAAAGCATTGAGGATTTTGAGAAAGTCGATCGGCTAATTGAGCAATTAAAGCAGTGCTGGGATGGCTTAAATGCTGATGAGGTTCCTGAAGCAGTGCTTCGTTTTCTGAGAGTTGCTGCTAATGAGGGTGCTACCCTGAGTCTTTTAACGCCAGAGGTAAAAGATTGGTTGGCTAAAAACCGTCTGATTGATTCTTTACGAATTCGCTTGACTTAATTATGTTATGTTCGATATTTTAGACTGCATTTTCTAACGTACAAACAAAGTAGAATTTTAATAGATTAGATTCTAGGGAACGGTGAGGGCGGTATTGTTGGTGCAACTCCGCAGTTGAGAAGTTGTCAATAATTTTGAGTTGGAGTTCTTCAGTCAAAGTTTCAATATTTTCAAATCCAGTAATCCACGGCGCATACATACTTTCGTATTTATCGATGTAATCATTGATATCTTGGTAGCCCGTGGTTCTTGCAATCACCTTTTCCGACATATAATCAAAGGACAACTTGAAAGATTTAACATTGTCGCGAATTTGTTCTAATACAAATATGACATCTTTCTTGGCAAGTAAGGTAGTGTTACCTTCCCATAAAAAGTATGTAGCTTGCTCAAAATCAAAATCGTTCTGTTTCAGCAAAGCGATTAAATCATCTTGCACGTAATCGCCGGGAATGTAGCGGACATTGGCTGTAACTTTGTTAGCTTTGAGAGTTGAGGCTTTTAATTCAAGTGTCGCGCGATCGTCTATTTCCCAATAAGCCACTGATTCTCCATTCATTCTCGCAGCGCGAGTATCCAAACCCGATCCTAAAATCACGACTTGCTTGCAGCCTGCTAAAATTTGATTTGACAACACATCGTCAAAATATTTAGTACGCAACTTAATCATTTCTTTAGCCGCCGGAGAGTTTTGAGCTATTTCGCCCGCAATTCTTTTTGTTTCCTCATTCAGCCAAATTTTGACTACATTGTCGGTGTAAAGAGGAGCAGTTTCTGCATTTTCTTCTGCTCTAAATTCTGCGACAACAAAAGCAGTTCCTGTTACATTCTTACTCATTACTCATTTTCCCCCTTAACTCTTAGATATTTCCAGAAAGTCCTTTCTTGAACAGGCAAGATGCCTGTTCCACAAGAATTATTGGATGGATCTATTGATTTCTCGCATCTGCTAAAGTCTGATTGTTCGCCTCAGCATCATCATGCAATTCTGCTTGATGAATTTTATCGGGAATCAGCCCTTCCGGCCGCACGATCATCATCACAACTAAAGTTAAACCGAAGAGAAATAAACGCATTTGAATCGGGTCTAAACTGGTGGCGAGAAAGTCTGCTAACTGCGGAATTGCTATTCTCGGCAACACAAAAGTATTCATAAAACCTTTGAGGACTTGGGCGAGTTGGGGTAGATAAAGCCGATCGGCAGACATGATAATGATACCGCCCAAAATCACGCCTGTCATGTTGCCCAAACCGCCTAAAATCACCATGCACAGGATGATGACGGAGACTGAGAAATCGAAGACGCTGGGAAAAATGGCGCTGATATAAGCTGCGTAAAATGCGCCTGCAAACCCCGAAAATGTCGCTCCCATTGCAAAAGCCGAAAGTTTGGTTTTGACGAGGTTAATGCCCATGGCACTCGCTGCTAATTCATCTTCGCGCATGGCATTCCATGCCCTTCCCAAACGGGAATCTTGCAGCCGCGAAATCATGAAATATGCGAAGACAACTAGCAGCAAAATTAGGTAGTACCAGGGAAAGTAGTTACCGGTGCTGAATGTGCCGACGATCGGGAGAGATGGACGCCCGATCGGGTTTATGCCTGCTTCGCCGCCGGTGAGGTTAAAAGGTCGATCGCACCCAACGAGACAAAGCACCAATTCCGGCTTACCCAAAACAGCAGCGACTATCTTCGAGATTGGTTCGTCGATGCGAATCGCGGTTAAATTTCTAAATACCACCGGAATAATTTCACCAAAGCCGAGGGTGACGATCGCCAAATAATCGCCCTTGAGTCGCAGTGTCGGAATACCGAGGATAACGCCCGATAGGCCAGCTACACCAGCGGCGATCGGCAAAACCACCCAAAAATTCCAAGCAATATTTACCTGTCCCGAAGATAGCAAAGCCGTGGTGTAAGCGCCGATCGCAAAAAACGCCGCATATCCCAAATCCAACAAGCCCGCAAAACCCACAGTAATATTCAAACCCAGCGCCAACATAATAAAGATTTGAATCTGTACTACCGTAGCAATCCAGCCGGTCTTAGCCTCAAGATCGATAAACGGAAACAGAATTAAGATAAAAGCTAATGTTACCAGAGTAGCCTGTCGCTGGCGTTCTCCCTGCAAACCCTGCAAAGCGCCCATTAACGTAGCTGTCAAAATTGCGATCGTCAAACTGCAAATTCCGTGCAGTAAAGTAGTCGGCAAATCCACCGCAGATTGACCAGAAAAAGGTCGAATCACAACTCCTTCGAGGACGCTAGCAACTAACAGCCAAACTCCCAATCCCAATCCGGCTAAACTGCCAATTGTCGCACCCATTTTCGGGTTGTAAACTTTCTGTTCCTGACCAGCCATAAAGCCTGCGGCTGTGCCCATCAGCCAGCCGATGACGGTGCCGCTCCAACCGCCGAATAGGATGACTGTCAAAGAGGCGATCGCTCCTAGAATACCACTAGATTTAATTGCTTGGATTATTTTGTTTGACATAGAAGAAGGAAGAAGGAAGAGGGAAGAAGGAAGAGGGAAGAGGGAGTGATATCAAATTGGGAGCGGCTATCCCTCGGTTTGAAACCAGGGAATATTTAATGGGGCTACTGTATTGCAATCAATTGAGAAGTGCTACTGTACAAATAAACATAAATTTTAATTGTATCTATCGACACAACATTAAGTATTTTTTCAGTAATATAACTTAGCATGATCGCGGACTATTTTTTATCTTGAATATAAGATAATATACTTTAAGCTTTTGCTACACAGGTGCACGACACCTAGCCTGCTTGCTCTTCTTACATAATTTTCCTGCCTAGTATGCACAATAATCCACGAATTATCCACTTAACCGAGGTTTCGGCGACCGATTTCCCCACTTCCGACAACTACAGGTACAAGTGCCGCGTGCAGATGCTCTCCGATGAGGGACAACCTTTGTTGCAAAAGGATTCCTTTAGCCGCAAGCAACCAAGCTGGTTATTGGATCTGAAAAACAACGGAGACTGCACGATCGCCATTACCCTATGCTACCGGGAAGGAGATATTACTCTGCCCTGGCAGGATGCCGCAACGGTCACATTGGCGACGCAGGATTACCTCAATGGTGAAACCAGCGCCGAGTTAGAATTTCCGATCGCCAACTGGAATCTAGCACCTCAGTTGAAGTTGAAAACTCGCCTTACCCAAAGTACCAGTGACGTAAGTAGCAGCACGCTGACGCTGTTGGGACATTCGGGAAATCGTCGCCTCCACGCGCCAGCAAGTCAGAGCAACGGCCAAAATGAATTCGAGATGCCCGAAGCGGTTCCCCTCACACCGCAAGAGGAAGTAATTGTCAAAGACGTTTGGAACAAGCTGCGGGCGTGGAAAGAATTGCAAATGGAAAAGTTCTTGAAGCGCCTCTTGCTGGAGGCTCCAGAACTAGAGTACATCTTTGGGGATGCCCTCGACACCGTAAGCGACTACTTTTTTGAGTTGCTTGACTGTTGCGTACATCAGCTTCAGCCTTATACCCAGAACGTGATTTCGGAACCTCTGATGGGGGTGCCGGCAGAAAAAGGTGATAGCTTCGATAATGTTCAGGATTACGGAGCGCTGTTTGCCGATATGGGGATGCGTCCTCATCACTGGTTGAAAGCCCGGCAGGTGTGGATGTGGATGTTGCCGTCGATTCCGTACCTAGAAGAGTACGATCGCGAAAATCTAGCAAAAGGAACCCACTCCGCTGTTTACCGATTTTTCAACACCGATGTGATTGTCCCAATGGTAGAGGCGATGCGTCGCTACGAAGAGGCAATGCTTCCAGATGTCAAGCAACGCATGGCGGATTCTTTAACCATCCTCAGACAGAATACGCAGCAGATTGGAGAGGCATTTTTTCAAACTCTATTTGAAAAATACCCGTTCATGCTGCCTATTTTTGGACGGACAAACATGGATTATCTGTCCTTGAACCTGTTTGAGGTATTGGAATTTTTGGTTAACTGCTTCCACGGCGGCAGTAGAGACGAACTAATTCAAGATCTCCGCGTGTATATCTTTAATGAGATTGACACAGACGGGACTGGAACAATCTCTATTGAGGAACTCATCGATTACTCGCGCAAGTCCGGGCTATCCATCCCCATCAGCGAGTTGAACGATCTGTTTGCTCGCGTAGATGTCGATGGTAGTGGCGAGATTGACTTTGATGAATTTGAAGAGTTGATAGTCCAGCAGTTAGGAACCCAGGTGAGTATTGATGATATACCCTCCTGCGCCTATGCTGGTATGGTACAGGTATTGGTGCTCATACTTGAGAAGTATGTGCCAGACTTCACCCCTGAGTTAGGGCACGCATGGCAGACGTTGTTCGATCGCGTTATTAACGTGATGAAGTTGCCCAAGCTGAATGAGGAGCGATTTCTCAAAAAAGCCAAGCAGTATTTGAAGCAGATTGCTACCGAGCAAGAATGGGAACCGGAGGATCAAGCGCGGCGTTGGGTAGAAATCCAAGAGGAAGTGAAAGCCACAGGCACTTACACCCACACCTACGAAGAATTAGCCTATGGGGCACAGTTGTCGTGGCGCAATGCTTCCAAGTGTATTGCTCGAATTCAGTGGAATAATATGGTGGTGCGCGATCGCCGCTATGTCACCAACCCCGACGAGATGTTTCGCGAGTTAGAAGAACACCTGCGATACGCCACGAATGGGGGCAATATTCAAATTACGATGACCGTCTTCCGTCCCAAACAGCCGAAGGAACGCTGGGGCCCACGCGTCTGGAATTCCCAATTGATTCGCTATGCCGCTTACGAGCAACCGAACGGGAGTATTATGGGCGATGGCGCCAACTTTGAGCTCACCGCAGCAATCTTAAAACTCGGCTGGCAACCACCGGAACCACGCACACCCTACGACATCCTCCCCCTAGTGATTGAAGTCCCAGGAATGGAACCGAAATTCTATGAGTTTCATCAAGACGATGTACTGGAAGTGGAAATTGAGCATCCCACAATTCCAGAGTTCAAGTCCCTCGGCTTTCGGTGGTATGCCATCCCAGCCATCAGCAACTTCCGCATGGACATCGGCGGCATTACCTACGCCTGCCTTCCTTTCAATGGCTGGTACATGGGTACCGAGATTATGCGGGATTTCTTGGAAGATTGGCGCTACGACAAAACGGAGGACATCGCCAAAGTTCTCAAGCTGGATACCAGTTCTGAGCAAACGTTGTGGCGCGATCGCGTAGCATTAGAACTCAACATCGCTATCCTATACTCATTCCAAAAAGCTAAAGTTTCGATGGTGGATCACCAGACTGCCTCCAAACAATTCATCGCCCACGACTTGCGCGAAAAGAAAGCAGGGCGCGAGTGTCCGGCAGATTGGGGTTGGGTCGTACCACCCTCTGGAGGGAGTACCTGCCCAGTCTGGCATCACCAGATGCGCGACTTTTACCTAGACCCTGCCTATCACTATGGAGCCGATCGATGGACAGTGGAAGACGGCATTGACCTGGAAAAATTCATCACTACTACCGACGAGGACGACAACAAGCAAGACCGCATCCTGATTCTCTACGCCTCTGAAACAGGTACAGCCGAAGGCTTTGCGCGGAAAGCCTCCCGTCAACTCCAGCGTTACAAAGCGAAAGTGATGGCCCTCGATGAATACAATACCGATACCCTTGCCTCTGAAAAGCTCCTCCTGATCGTCACCTCCACCTTCGGTAATGGCGAAATACCCGGAAACGGCCAAAAATTCCTTCAGTGGTTGAAGAAACAGCCTGCGGGTTCCCTCAGTGGGTTGAGCTATTCCATCCTCGGCATTGGCAGCACCGTTTACGAACACTTCTGTGCTGCGGCAATTTCGGTAGATAAAACACTCGCAAAGGCAGGGGCTAACTGCATTGTGCCGTTGCATAAAGGGGATGAAATTAAGGGACAGGCAGACACCTTCAAACAGTGGCTGGGACTCATCTCCCGCGTTTTAGGTGAGGATGTCACCTCCGCAGATGCCACAACCGCATCCGCCCCAAAACTCAACGTTACCTTCTTAAATGAGGCAGAAGCGGCAACCGTTGCCCCTCTAGCCGTGAGTGGAGATAAAGCCATCGAAGTTCCTGTCGTCGCAAATCAAGAACTGCTCCAAGAGGTGATTCCTGGTAGTCGTTCTACTCGTTATATCATGTTCGATATTTCCGATAGCAATTTGCAATACGAAACCGGCGATCACGTTGCTATTTATCCTTGCAATCCACCAGAATTAGTACAGCGGTTGTGCGATCGCCTTTCAGTCACCCCTAATACCTATTTCACAGCTAGTTACGTAACACCAGATGGCACTCAAATAGAAGACCAACCCCCCATTGCCGTCCCAACAACCGTAGGTCAGGTTTTCTCCGAAGAACTCGATCTAGCTTTGCGGGAACCCTTCAACGAACTGCTTACCTACCTGTACTCCGTAGCCCAAAATCCCCAGGAGAAACATCGCCTAGAAACCTGGCTGGAGATTCTCCGGCAGGTAGACGACAATGCCGACAGCGTTTTGCTCAAGAAAACGATCGCAGACAACTTCATGAGTGTTCTCGATCTATTTGATGAGTTTCCCTCAGCAGAGATTACCCTCGCCACCCTACTAGAGTTGCTGCCGAAGCAAAAGCCACGCCTATACTCGATTTCCTCCTCTCCCTTGCTCCATCCCCAGCACCTACAAATCACCGTTGGCGTGCTGCAAATCAAAACCGACGCAGGCAAAGTCCGTCAAGGACTCTGTTCCAACTACCTAGCTGGACTGGAACCCGGAGCGAAGGTTCGCATTGGTGTCCGTACTTCTAGCTTCCGTCCGCCTAGCGAACTCGATGCACCGATGCTAATGGTGGGACCTGGTACGGGAGTCTCTCCGCTGATTGCTTTCCTTCAGTACCGAGATGCCTTGTTGCAGCAAGGACAACCCTTGGGCGATGCTACCTTATACTTTGGCTGTCGCAATCACAGTGACTTCCTCTATCAGGAGCAGATGCAGACGTGGCAGAATCAAGGTGTACTTTCGGGCCTGGAAGTAGCATTTTCCCGTCTTGGCGACCAAAAGCTGTACGTGCAGAACCTCATGCAGCAAAACTCCCAGGATGTCTGGAAGCTGCTGAGTCATCCTAAGTGTCACTACTACGTTTGTGGGGATGCGAAGATGGCGGATGATGTGTTTGAAGTGATGCTCTCTATTGCCAAAACCGAAGGCGGTTTATCTCACATCGAAGCCGCCGTGTTCTTCGACAATATGAAGCAAGAAAAGCGTTTCACGAGCGATGTTTGGGGCGTGCAGTTGAACTTCAAACAAGCTATCAAACAGGTGCAAAAAGATAACTACTCTAAAGCCGAAGGGTGGCTAATTCGGGTGCAGCAGTCAAGTGACAGTGAAGCACCAGTCAAGGAATTGGCGCAACCGCTAACTGTCTAACATTTGGGACTGTTAGCATTAACAAAAGGAGCTGGAAGCGAGAAGACTTCCAGCTCCTTTTGTTAATTTTGTTTGAATTGATTGATATCAATTCCGGTTGCACCGGAATGATTGTTGACTGTTGACTGTTGACTGTTGACTGCTGCGATCGCTTCTGGATTTGCAAGCGTATATTTCAGGCGATCGCAAATCCGGTATGCTTGCGTACTTCAGGCGAATGAAACGCCAAAACAATGCAGTTTTCAGGAACACCACCCTCCAGTAATTCATCAGTAATGCCGTCTTCCATACCATCATAATGAATCCAGAGTTTACCGTTGCGAATTTCAACGTGAATGAGGCAATAGTGGAGTCGCTTGTGCCCCTCCCAGCCTTCAGTCATCAATAAAAAATCATTTCGGTCTTCGCTGACAATGACTTTGTTATTAATCTCGGCGTAATTGTAGGGTAGGCTGGCATAGTACGACAGGATTTTATAAATCAACTCACGGTATTCATCTAGTTTATCCATCTGGTAACAACCTCCTGAATAGGATCGATAACGATAATTTTCATTGCTCTATCCTCAAGTACGACTTGCACGATATCCTCCTGAAAGAAGCTGGTATAAATCTCTTCAGTAATGGCTAGGTATAGGGCGCGATATGGCTCTCTTTTAGAGAGTATTTTTAAGTACAAACTGTATTGTCCGATCGCATTTTCCCAATCTTTGACTAGAGACTTGCCGACAAAACTTTTGATTTCAACTGCAATTTTTTGTCCCTCGCGTTCGGCTGCTAGTAACTTTTTAGCTCCCAAATCCACAAACACACTGCGCGAACCAAATTGCAGAGTCAGAGGATCGTCTGTAATTATCCACCCATCCTTTTCTAAAGCAGTCCTTATTTGATAATGATAAATGTCTTTTGCCATTTTTTCAACCCTGCACCTTTAAACCTTCTCCTGAACATTCTCACCCAACAAACCGCCCGGCCGGAAAGCCAAAATCACCACCAAAACTCCAAACACCCAAGCATTAGTCCAGCGACTCGACAAATACTGATCGCTCAAAGACGACAACACCCCAATCAAAACCCCTCCTAACATCGCCCCGACAATATTGCCAATCCCCCCCAAAACAGCCGCCGTAAAAGCCCTCAACCCCGCCGTAAAACCCATCGTAAACACGATCGTATTATTGTACAAACCGACCAAAATCCCAGCCGAACCAGCCAAAGCCCCACCAATCAAAAAAGTCAGAGCAATAATCTGATCGACATTAATTCCCATAATTTTAGCAGCATCGCGGCTTTGAGCAGTTGCCCGCATCGCCTTTCCCAGACGAGTGTACTGCACAAACACATGAAGCAAAACCATTAATACCAGAGCCACCACCAACACAATTAAATCTTTTGTAGTAAATACAATACTTGTTTGAATTCCCATAGCTTTGAGAATATCAACTCGCGGCAACAAATCGGGGAAGCTTTTCGGAGCCGCCGAATTAGAACCCATCACCGGAATAAAAGCTTTCAATCCTCCCCAAAATAATCCCAGATTTTGGAAAATAAAAGAAACCCCGATCGCCGAAATTAACGGAGCCAAACGAGGAGCATTTCGCAAAGGACGATAAGCATACTTTTCGACCACAATATTTAGTCCAGCACAAAACACCGAACATACAACCAAAGCGACTAACATCACCGGTATCGCAACACTTAAAGGTGCGCCGTCTTGAATCCCAAAAGCCCCGAAAACAGTCAGCGAAGCAAAAGCACCCAACATATACAAATCGCCGTGAGCAAAATTGATCAGCTCAATAATGCCGTAAACCATCGTGTAACCCAAAGCAATAATTGCAATCAGCGCCCCGTTGACCAAACCCACTAACAACTGTTGAATCAACACTTCTGGGCTGCGGACTATTTCGCCAATAATTTTCGGTAAGTCAAATCCTGCGATCGGGCCTAACAACAAAACTATATACGCTACACCTATATATAAGAGAATACTTTTCCAGTTTTTCATAATTATTGGAATTGGGAATTGGGAATTGGGAATTGGGAATTGGGAATTGGGAATTGGGCATGGGGAAGTTCTACTCGTTCCCAGGCTCTGCCTGGTAACGCAGATCCGGAGGCTCTGCCTCCAATTTTTATACTAGAAAAGCGAGACAATCTTCCTACTAGAAAAGCGAGGCAATTTTCCTGGTATAAGAGCGAGGCAGAGCCTCTAGACATCGGTTCCCAGGCAGAGCCGGGGAACCAGTTAACCAGTCAACTGACAACAGTCAACTGACTAATTATTCAGTCTTAAGTGCACTCACAAATTCCCACTTACCAGCTTTAACAACATTTCCTGACATTGTAGTCAAGCTAGTATCACCATTAGCATCAAAACTCCAATTGCCAAGTACGCCGTTAAAATCTTTAGTTGCCAAAACAGCATCGCGGATAGCCGCGCGGTCATTTTTGCAAACCTTATTAATTGCGCCGATAATCACCTTAGCAGATTCATAAGCATAAGCTGCATAAGCTTCTGGTTCAGCATTATATTTTGCCTTGTAGCTTTCATACCACTTCGCACCAACGCCAGTCAATTCTTTAGGAGGCAAACCACCAAAAGTAGCATAAACTCCTTCAGCATCTTTGCCTCCGGCATCAATTAAAGCTTGTTCTTTAATGCCATCCGGGCCCATGAATTTAACTGCATCAGCAGTCATCCCGACATTTCTCATGTCTTTAATGATTTGTCCAGCATTACTTTGAGTAGTGCCACCAAAGTAAATCATGTCGGGATTTAAAGCTTTGATCTTATTCATTAAAGCTTTGTAATCACTGGCTTTGATATCAATTCCCTCCCGGCCGAGGACTTGAATTTCCAACTTTTTAGCAGTTGCTTCAAAAACGTCAGCAATACCTTTGCCATACAGTTCTTGGTCGTCGAGGATGTAGACTTTTTTAACTCCTAAAGATTTCGCCCAGTTGCCAGCTACAGAGCCTTGGAGGTCGTCTGCGGGGACAACGCGACCGAAATTGCGAGTGCCTGTAGGGTAATAAACGTTGGGTTCTTTCGGCTCACCTTTTCCTGGTTTTGTCAAGCCCGGATAGGTGGTAGCGGGACTCACCATCGCTATATTGGCTTGGTTGAGCACGGGAATTGAAAGTTTGGCGGCACCGGAGTTGTAATGACCGATCGCACCAACTACCGAACCATCCGCTGCTACTTTGTTAGCATTCGATGTGACTTGGCTGGGATCCCATTTGCCAGCCGCAGCAGTCGCGTCATCGAGAATCTCGTATTCGATTTTGATTTTGCCATCGCAGGCTTTAGAGTCGGTTTCGGCAAGGGCTTGTTTGACACCGTTGACCATTGTTTGAGCTTGACCCAAGGCGCTGCCTGTCATGGGGAGCATGGAGACTATTTTGACGGTATTTGGGTCTCCGGGGGTGCTAACGACGATGGGAGAGGCTGCGGGAGAGCTTCCAGGACTGCTGCCGGGGGTTGTGGCGCTTGGTGTTTGGGGACTCTGACAACTGGCGCAGAGAGAGGCTATGCCGGCGGCGAGGAGTAATGTCCGCAGCCCGCCGGTGTTGAGATTTTGTGTTGGGTTGGTTTTTGTGGATGTGGGACTTTTGCCCCCTGATTTTTCTGAAAAGTTCATAGGTTGGTTTGTTTGTTGCTTGCGTCTTAGCATATTTTCACTCTCTAAGTCTGTAAGTCAAGACTTAGCACAAGTTAAAAAAATTTGTCTCAACTGTGAATTTTAGTTGGACTGGCGTATCAGACATTGATGCCATCCCAGAGTTCCTCAATGGGGAATGTTTGTCCCGTTTTGGCTTGGTGGAGGGAGGTTTTCAGATCAGCGAGGATTTGGTCGTTGGAGTCGGTGTCTGAATCAAAATCTGAGTCGAAGTCTGGGGCGATCGCGGTTTGTGTCCGACTGGTCAAAAATTCTAGGAATGTCAGGGTTTGCTCTAAAAGCGATTCAGGAGTTCGTTCGATCGCTTCTAGAAGGCGTTGTTTAATCAGCGACATAAGATGATATCTCAATCTAGCTCTTCTTATTTTATCAGTATGTGGTCAAGAGTTAGCACAAGATGCTCAGATATCGACAAAACGCATTCATTCCTCGTTGACTTAATTAAACAGAAATGGTTTAACAGATAGAATCATACGATCTAACTCTGTTTTGTTGTGTTTGAGAAGATCGTGTCCCCATAATCCATTCGTGTTATTATTGGAACAGTCATTTGCAAGGGCTTCTCCGATATTTTCAAAATTCTTTCTAATATCGCTCCTTAACTTCTCTGGTTCAGATAATACTCCAAGAACAAATACTCTATTTTCTAAATCCTCGGGAATCCGCTCCTTTACATAACTAAACCTATCTTCATAATTTTCATCAAAATCAATCAGCAAGACCATCATTCTTTCTTTCTGGAAATTTTTTCTTCATTTCAGAGGCATGATTTTTTAGGAATTTCTCCACAACTTTTTCCCAACCACCAGCAGGCCGCTCAATCTGAATAGCTCTGGAGTAAAGGTCTAGAAAATTATTAAATCCATTTACGATCTCTTCATTAGCACGGTCTTCTGGCAACACAACAACATGAGACTTGTATGGATTTTGCTTCTCTTTCATAATTCTATGTCGCCGCGAATCAAGGTATCTACAAGATCGCCACTGACAGGTATATCACTGAGCAACCTAACTAAGGTTGGCTCTAAGTGACTTTTTCGATCGAGTACAAAGGTATTTTCATTTGAAAACTTTCTGATTGCTTCTTCATTATGTGAGGTCGCTATAATCTGACCGCTATCCTTAAATGAGCGTCGTAGTGATGTAAGAAAATGTCCAACCTCTGACAGAGAAAGATAGTTATCAGGTTCGTCCCAAAAGCAAAAAAGTGGGCCGTAATACTTGTTAGCAGCTAAGACAACAGCACAAAGAAAAAAGCATTTCTCCCCATCAGATAAGTCTTTAAAGTCAACACTCAGATTGGCATTCTTTTCTTCAAACCGAACAATCATACTTTTAGAGTCTTTCCCGATTTGTTCATTCAGAAAATCCTGAAAGTCAGGCATAACTTCTTGGAGGTATCTGTAAGCCTGTGTGTAGGCAGCAGGGTAGCGACTGAGTAACCCAGAGAACCACTCCCCAAAATTTGAACCGTCTCGTTTTGGCTCCAACGTTTCCCCGTTAGAGTCTCCAGTCATCAGGCTTGGGATCGGGGCTAAAATAATCGTGCGCGCCAGCCAAGTCTTGAAAATACGAAGCGGATCGGTTTCTGATTGTTCTTGAATCACTGGAAGAGCAACGAGATGCCAATCCACCAGAAACTTAGCTTCAGGATTTCGCGGGCTGGTGTAATGAATAGTGACTTGGGCTTCCTTGCGAGAGTAAATTGGATTTCCTGAAATTAACAGTTGCTCTTCAAAAACTCGAAGCTCTCTAAAGTTTTCTGGTAATTCCAATGCCAGAATATATTTGTATAATTTATTGTCAAGTAATACTTCTATCTCAAATCGAATTGGAACATCAGACCTGCCTCGATTGAAATCTTTCGGGTCGATAAGACCAAGATGATTTTTATCAAAATCACGCATTCTGTTAATGCCTCGACCGATGTGTTGAAGGATTTCCAATACAACGCGGATGGTTGATTTACCTGCACCATTTTTCCCAATTAAAAGGGAGGATGGCATCTCTTTGAGAATCAGTTCAAAGTTCTCCAGGCATCTGAAGTTATGTACGTATAGTCTTTGGAGCATAGAAAAACGACTCCGAGGAGTGAAAAGTTAAAAAAATGGTCAGCTTACTTAACCAATATACAATATTTCCACTTCACAACACCTAAATAGGTTGTGGTAAATGTAGGCGAGTCACCCCGTACCTACGCCGGATGAAGCGACGCAACTGATCGGGGGATTGCCCCTACAAGATTATGCGGAAAATATGAACGGGCGATCGCCATTTCAGGTGTGATTTAACTCACATTGTCACAACTACAATCCCCAAATATCAACTAGACTGCGCCATCAAATCCGAATCCTTTTTTTCCTTAGACCGATCGACACTAAAGTCTTCATAGTACGATCGCTCAGTATTCACATCCCACAAATCGTGCTTTTCCCCAAGCAGATTTCTCACCGCCAGCATCCCCGTCAGCATAGAATGGTCTTGGTTGTTGTATCGGTGCATACCATTTCGCCCGATCGTCTGCAAATTCTCAATCCCAGTCAAAAAACCTTCCAAAACCCGCAAATGTCCGCGATATTCGGCATCGTAAACAGGATAAGCCTTCGGCTGCCTCAGCACCACCCCATCCTCAACATCCGCAGCTTTTGCCAAACCCAACTCAACCAACTCGCGAGTTGCTAACTCCACAAGTTCAGCATCCGACATTACCCAAAGTTCCTCGCCTTCATTGCAAAAATACTCCATTCCCAAACAAGTTTTGCTCGCATCGGGAACCAATGCAGCACTCCAATTCTTAAAATTCTGAATCCGTCCGACTTTCACTTCGGGAGAATGAATGTAAATCCAGTTGTCAGGAAACAAACTTGGGCGATCGACAATCAGCGATACAATCAAAAAATCTCGATATTTTAGCGATCGCGCCGCGTGCAACACTGGCTCAGGCGGCTGCGGTTTCATCCGTGCTACCAGCGCCGATATCGGCATACTTGTAATGAAATTATCCGCCGAATATTCAACTATTTCTCCGTTATGTTCAGCAGTAATAGTTTTAATTTTATTACCTTCACGCTCAAAGCTAATCACCTTAGTATCGAGATAAACTTTGCCGTCTTTATCTTCCACAGCTTCGGCGAACTTTTCCCACATCATCCCCGGCCCCAAAGCCGGATAGTCAAACTCTTTGATTAAAGTTTTAGTATCGTTACTGCCAAACAAAGCATTAATTATCGCTGTTGTCAGCGACAATCCTTTAATCCGTTGCGCCGCCCAATCCGCTTGAATTTCCGAACAGGGAATTCCCCAAACTTTTTCTGTATAAGTCTTAAAAAATGTTTTGTACAAGCGATCGCCAAAACGATTGATTACCCACTGTTCAAAAGTTTCTTCTTTGGGAAGCGGCCAGAGTCTAACTCTCAGATAGCTCAAAATAATTAGCGCACTCTCAATTATCCCCAAATTAAACAGAGTATTGAAGGCCCCGATCGGATAGTTAAAAAATTTACCTCTATAAAAAATTCGCGACAAGCGCGGCACTTTAATAAACTCATTTCCCAGTACCTCTTGCCACAACTGCTGCACCGCTGCAACTTTAGTATAAAATCGGTGGCCGCCAATGTCGAAACGATAGCCTTTGTAGCTTTCGGTGCGGGCCAACCCGCCAACTTTATCCCCTTTTTCGAGTACAACAGGGACGATCCCTTGCTTGACTAGCTCGTAAGCAGCCGTCAAACCCGCAGGCCCAGCACCGACGATCGCCACAGGATAATGTTTCACTCAGCCTACCTCCAGCCTTTTTATTGCACTATACAATTATTTATAACTTCTAAAATTAATATATGCACCAGTGAATACCCTGATAAAATATCGATCGGCTGGAAGTTGAAGGACAATTTGCCTTGATTTATTGAGCGGATACTGGCAACCTAACTTTGCCAGTCAACAGCTTTTTTTGGGATAAGTGACGACCCGTGCCGATCGCAAATGCCAGTCCGCTGTAAAAATAGAAAAGCCAGTGCCAAGGAATGGTTTTCAGCGCAAATAAGATACCGTGTTTTTGCTGAAAAAATCGATAAAGCTCTGAATTAATTGCTACTAAGGGTATTGCCAGCAACCCAGCCAATAGCAGAAAGTTCAGCGACCAGCACGTCCCCACCACTGCCAGCAGCATGGCATAAGTTAAAACTACACTAATTCGGTTCGATACTTGCAAGTTGAGGTCATTATTCAATTTGCGATCGCGCCAAATCAGTTCAGTCCAAGGCAGCGCTCGGTAAAAAAAGTCAGCCTTCACCATCCCCACCGCTTCCCAGCGCTTTAAATGCTTGACTTGCAATGTTTTGCACAATCGAATTTTATAACCGGCTTGTTTCAAACGGTAGCCCAGCTCAATATCCTCGATCGAAGCTTGGCGGTAACTCTCATTAAAGCCACCCATCTGCAAAAAAATTTCCCGGCGAATCACTCCGCAAGCGCCCCAAAAAGTCGAAGCTTCTTCATTACCTGTTTGGTGCACGTAGTGGTGGAGCAAGTTCCTGTACTGCGATAAAAAATCGGGATCTCCAGGAGCATCGTCATAGGAACCGATCAAAGCAGCTAAGTAGGGATTATTTTTGAACACCGATTTGACATAACCCACAGCCTCAGGACAAACAGCGACATCAGCATCCACAAAAAACAGAATATCTCCCTTCGCAGCTTGCGCTCCCAAATTTCTCGCTCGGGCGGGGCCGCCGCATTCGGGAATTCTGATGACTTTGGCGCCGAATTCCTTGGCCAGACGCCAAGAACCGTCGCTTTCCCCATCTGCTACTACAATAATCTCGATCGGCTTCGGTCTAGCTTGAGCCAGCTTTGACAAACAGGTGCGGAAGTAAGCTCCCCCATTGTGGACTGGGATAATTACGGATACAGTCGGTTCGTTAGTATAAATCATTACCGAGTTTGTTTTGAATTGCATGGAAAACCAATGATTGAATTTCAATGCTCCTACTTTACGAAAAGTAAAATCAGCTCTACATTTTTGTTTATAACCCGATTTCTGTTTATCTTCAACTAATTTTTTTGCTGGCAATGTAGGCTGCATTGATCCCCATTCATGCCTGTATTCTAAGCCACATCTGGCTGAGACTCACCTGATGAAGACAACAGCTTTACGAAATCTTTATATATATCATTGTTTTTGTAAACCTTCTAAAAAGCCCCACCAGCCATTGTGTTTCAGAGTATTCCACCGCACAAGAATTTGATTTTTTTTGACCGTAACAAGTATAAAAAGCAACATATGATATACTGAGACTCTCCGGCGATCGCGAGTTGCCCAGTACAGTTGATTTTATATATGCGATCGGCGAGTCACTCCTGCACCAAGTCTGTATCCAGACTGCTATGTCAATGCACATTTGATGAGTTTTGGCAATATATTTCAAATATACGCCTGCAAATTTTCGACGGTGTGCGATCGACCTTACCACTTTGTTAAGATACCATTAAATCGGTGCCTGAGAGTCAAAAATTTTACATAAAAAAGTTTTTATATCGCATGAACAACACCAAACACAATTTAAATCAGCCATTAATTTCAGTAATTATACCGGCTTACAATGCTGAGGAATTTATTGCCCAAACAATCGAGTCTGTGCTATCTCAAACTTATCAGAATATAGAGATTTTAGTTGTGGACGACGGCTCTACAGACACAACCGCTGAAATCATCAAATCTTTTGCTCAAAAAGATAGCCGAATCATCTTATTGCAGCAATCAAATGCCGGAGTCGCCACCGCTCGCAACCTAGCCTATTTACACTCAAAAGGCGAACATATTGCTCCGATCGACGCTGACGATATTTGGTACCCGCAAAACCTGGAAAAACAAGTTGAATGCCTGACAAAATCGGAATCTTTTGTTGGAGTTATTTATTCCTGGTCATTGGATATTAACGAAGAAGGTTTGCTGACAGGTGGATTTTACAACTCAACGATCGAAGGATCGGTTCACGATGCCTTAGTTTATAAATATTTTATCGGCAATGCCAGTTCATCTCTAATCCGTCGCGCTTGCTTTGAAAAAGTCGGAGGCTACAACTGCAAATTCAAACTAGAAAACGCTCAAGGTTGCGAAGACTGGGAATTGCACCTCCGCATCGCCCAATACTATCAATTTAAAGTAGTACCTGAGTATTTAGTCGGCTACCGACAGATTGCCAGCAGTATGTCTTGCAACTATGCCGCAATGGCAAAAGGCCATACTTTGATTTTGGCAGATGTCCGGCGGTATCACTCGAAAGTTCCCGAGAAAGTTTACTGCTGGTCTAGCAGTAATTTTTACATTTATCTAGCTGTCAAAAGCAACCGCAACGGCAATTACCGGAGTACATTGTTTTGGCTATATCGAGCTTTAAAAGAAGATTTTGTGATGACTTTGCTGCGTCATAATTTGTATTTGTTGTCAATAGAAAGTTTGGTAAAAATGATATTAGGATCGAGAAGTGAATCGGGATTGGAGTTGAAGCAAACATCGGATTCAAGTGCCGGGACGACAATTGCTGCGATCGAAAAGCGAATGAATATTCACAGAATGTTGCCGTCGCAGGTGTATGAAAGAATGCGGTTGAAGAGTTTGGGAAATCGAGCAGTATAATAATATCACTCTGTGAACAGATACGTAGAGACTGTACATCAAATTTGTCCGTAATCATGTCTTACTCAAAATCTGTCAAAAAGCACGCTCTCCTCGGAGTCCGGCCGGGGTTTAAACCCCTGCCTCAAGGCGAAAGTCGGTTAAAAAACGACTCAAAAACCAGATCGAAATCAGGTTAACTCCAGTCCTCTAAAAGAGGACTTTCGCTATGAGACAGGGGTTGAAAACCCCTGTCGTACTGCGAGAATCGCGGTGAAATTCTCTGACTCACAACAGTTAAATCTGTTCGATCGAGCTATAATCTAAGCGTGAGAAGCTGTAGGAGTTTTAGCTTTCGGCTGCTTACCATCCGGCGAAATAGATTCACCTTCAATAAACGATCGCAACATCCAAGCCATTTGCTCGTGCTGTTCCATCAAACCAGTCAAAAAATCTGCGGTTCCATCATCCTTAAACTCTTCACCGCACTGTTCGACGTGTTGGCGGAGATTGCGAATAATCAGTTCATGGTCATCAACTAAACGTGATACCATTTCCGTAGCCAAAGGCAAGTCGCCGATATGTTCTTTAATCGAACCATACTTCAGAAAACCCTCAGCAGTACCAATTGGGTAGCCACCTAAAGTTCTCACCCGTTCGGCCATAGCATCGATATTTACTGTTAACGCCTGGTAGTGTTCTTCCCACAACTGGTGGAGCGATCGAAACTGCGGGCCCACTACATCCCAGTGATACTTTTTGGTTTTGATTAACAGCAGATAAGCATCTGACAGGTCGTGATTCAACAGTTCGATAACGCCTGCACGTTGCTCCTCAGATAGACCTATGTTTAACTTACGCATTGCAACTGCTTCCTTCAACTCTTAGTTTTCATCTATTACAACAAATTTCCTCCGTCAAGTACATCAACCCAAAGGACGATCGCACTTTAGTAAAATATCTCCATCTCAGGTTAGAGTAATCACAATATAGATACCCTTAGATAGATGCAATGAAACTTTTTGTTCCGGGTCGCCTTTGTTTGTTTGGCGAACACAGCGATTGGGCCGCCAGTTATCGCCCGCACAATCCCGCTATAGAAAAAGGCTGTACTCTGATAGCCAGTACAAATCAAGGAATTTATGCCGAAGTCAAAAAACATCCGACACACTTGATTTTGCGGGCAGCTTTAAATGATGGCACAAAAATTGAAACTGCACTCCCGATGGCAAAAAATGCTCTGCTTGCTGAGGCCCAAACAGGAACTTTTTTCAGTTATGCAGCCGGTGTTGCCGCTCAATTTCTCTCGCACGGCTACGCGGGAGGAGTAGAAATTGACAATTATTTAACTGATTTGCCAATTCAGAAAGGCTTGTCTTCAAGTGCCGCAATTTGCGTGTTAGTAGCCCGCGCTTTCAATCGCTTATACGATTTAAAAATGAACGTCCGCGACGAAATGGAAATGGCTTATTTAGGCGAAATTGCCACACCTTCGCGCTGCGGCCGCATGGATCAGGGTTGTGCCTATGGAAATCGACCAATTTTGATGTTTTTTGACGGCGATCAAATGGATGTTGTTGAGCTAAAAGTTGCCAAAGATTTGTTTTTTGTCATCGTAGATTTGGGCGCTAGCAAAAACACTCAACAAATTCTGGCAAGTCTGAATCAGGCTTATCCCTTTGCTGTGACTGAAGTTCAAGCAAACGTGCAGAAACATCTCGGCGCGATTAGTTCTAAAATTACGCAAGATGCGGCCGCAGCTTTACAGCAGGGAGATGCGGTTAAACTCGGCGAGTTGATGAAAGTTGCTCAGAGGGAATTTGATAGGTATTTAATCCCCGCTTGTCCAGGGGAATTGACGGCTCCAGTTTTGCACGAACTCCTGAATTGTCAACCGATTCAGCCTTATATTTTGGGCGGTAAGGGAGTTGGTTCTCAGGGAGACGGCACGGCGCAATTTATCGTGAAAGATTATGAAAGTCAACAGCAAGTTATCGAGATTATTTCACGGAATTTTCCTCAGATGGAATGTGTGAAACTTACTATTAGTTCTCAGACCCATTTGCAGCCTGAAACAGAATTTAATGCAGCAACAACCCCAGAAATATACAGGCGGGACGCCTGTTCCACGCAGATAGAAGAAAGAAAAGATGCAGAAACCCCAGAAATATACAGGCGGGACGCCTGTTCCACGCAGATAGAAGAAAGAAAAGATGCAGGAAAAGCTTCCCGACTGCAAGTCAGAAAAGCCGTGATTCCAGCCGCTGGTTTCGGCACTCGGATGTTTCCGGCTACTAAGGCAGTGAAGAAGGAATTCTTACCAATTATCGATCGCACTGGCCGCGCTAAACCGATAATTTTGGCAATTGTGGAAGAAGCTTTGAGTGCGGGAATCGAGGAAGTTGGTATAGTTGTCCAAAAGGGCGATCGCACTTTTTTTGAAGATTTCTTTAAAACTGGGCCGTCTCCCGAACTTTTCCAAAAACTGTCTCAGCAAAATCAGGATTATAGCCAATATTTACAAGAGTTGGGACAGCGCGTTACAATTCTCACTCAGGATGTCCAGGAAGGATTCGGCCACGCGGTATTTTGTGCTAAGGAATGGGTGAACAACGAGCCATTTCTCCTGCTTTTGGGCGATCACATTTACTCGTCGCAAACTGAAATTTCTTGTGCGCGCCAACTATTGGATATTTACTCGCAAGTGCAGCACATCGTCATTGGTTTGAGGGTAACACCATCTGATGTAATTCATCACTACGGCTGTGCGGCGGGAGTTTGGCAGGAACAAGATGCTATTTTGTCGGTGACGCAAGTTTACGAAAAGCCGGATATCGAGTATGCGCGGCAGCATTTAAGCGTAGAAGGCTTGGCAGAGGATTTATTCTTATCAATGTTTGGGATGTATGTCCTCGATCCTAAAATCTTTGATTGTTTGGCAGAACATATTAATAGCAATTTTCGAGAAAGAGGCGAATTTCAGTTAACGTCGTGTTTGGATAAGTTGCGGGAGTTCGAGGGAATGGCTGGTTATGTGGTGCGAGGGCGGTGTTTTGACACGGGATTGCCGGATGTTTACCGGCAGACTCTGATTGATTTTCCCATATCTCGGGGGGCGATCGGCTAATCAGCTTTCAAATTAGAGTTTTTCCCAGCATTCGCCTTTAGGTACGTAGTTGCGCTTCAGCGCTCTTATATATATATAGGGCTTGCTGAAAAATCAATCACATATTGCGTGGCATAGGTTTAGATGGCGCGAGGGAGAAAAAAGTGCAAGATAAACAGGTAATATAGATCA
>NZ_JAEQCX010000196.1:0-8363 GCF_020738035.1 Microcoleus sp. PH2017_28_MFU_U_A | reverse complement strand
CTGTGCCTTAAGTTCGCGGTGTGAACCGCTCTCTCTCTGGCGCTTTATTAATATACTTATTTCGCAAGGGCTTGTCAAGCGTTTTGCGAAAATAATTTTTATCTTTCGCTTAATCTATACACCGTAAGGTTTTTGGGTGTTCCTCGATGCTCCGAGATCCGATTGCTCGTTCCTCTTTAACGCCAGAACCTGCTTTTTTACCCCCAATGTCAGTTTTTGACCGCCGTCTGTCATGAAGGGTCGGTAGAATCGTTGAGAGGTAAAATGGCTACTACTACTATATATAGAACCCTTTTGAGATCTTTTGACGATCGCCCGCGATTGAGACCCGCTCGGGCTATGGGCAAGCGGCTAGGGGCGCTCGGCTCCGGCTACAGGCGATTGCCATCCAATTGCCCCAAATTTAAGGTGATGCGGTTTCAACCGAAATTGGAAAGGGTGATTGGTTGTCTCTGCTTACTAAATTGATGTAACCCACATTCCGCACTTTAAGTTGAAAGTAAGGATTCAGGTCTAAAAACTTGTGGCTATAACGCTTTTCTGGCAAGGGTTATAGGACAAAATAATGGTTTTTGTCTTTATCTGTTGATTGTCAGGCCTATGACCAGAAATGACAGTTTTTCGTCATAAGCTTGATAATTGGAGTTTAAACTAAGCAGGTCAAAAAGTGCGATTGCCCAAAGACTAGCTCACGTTTATCACAGGGCGAACGCATCTAAATTTTATATTAACAGAATATGGTATATTGGAGGATGGTTCTTGATTACTCAAAAAATATTTAATTAGAGTTTGCCCTGCATGAAACTTAAACCTAAAATCACCATCGCCGACCATTTTGCTGACTGAGAAGATCCAAGAATTGAGCGGACGAAACATCATCAATTAATTGATATTATTACCATCTCAATTTGTGCCGTGATTTGCGGTGCTGATACATGGGTCGATATCGAAAGTTACGGGCGAGCTAAATACGGGTAGTCCCCTGAAGGAAAGGATCGAGAGAATAAAACTGAATTCAAATAAAAGTAGGGATTTAGAGTTGTAAATTAGCATTGTAATGATGCACAAACCGCCAAATTGCGGCAATATGATTTTCTAATTTTTTAGAGAAGGCTAGGCTCTTTCTTACCAGTCGAGACACTCGTTGTCGAATAGTACAGTTGAAGCGCTCGATATAGCTAGTAAAACCACTATCTTTATCTACGCTTTGATGACGTTTGCTGGGCAATACAGAATCATAAGCACAAAACGTGGTCAGTATAAATTACTGCACATTGACGGTACACTGGTGGCATTGAATTCCATAGATATTGAGCCGATACTGCGCTACGATCTCCAATATGTACACCAACAATTTCCCTAGTCTGGGCATCCAATGCCAGCCAGACCCACTGCTGATTGCCTTTACTATCAACGAATGACCATAACTCATCCATCTGTATCTTCTGACACTTGAAGTACCCGAGCAATTCCTGCCTGAGAAATACGTTCAAGTAGCATCCGTGACATTAACTCTTTTTGTTCTTCTGTAATAGGCTGACCTGCTGGATTTAAAACAAATTGACGACCACATTCTCGGCATTTATAATGAAAGTTTATGATGCCGAGTTTGACCGTTTCGACTAACTTCTTCTGAACCACAATTAGGGCAACAATGAATTTCTAATGTCAGATCATGCAATGGCAAACACTTATTTCTAATTATAACTTACTCTGATCCTTTCCTTCAGGGCACTACCGTGAAGGCGGGTTTGATGATAGAGTATCTTGGCGAACACTCAGATGAATATTGGAATGCTTTTCCAAACCTCATCGCCCAGGAAAAATTTAAAATACCAATGACTTACAGTATAACTGCTAGGAAGTTATAGCGATGGTTGTACTTGAATTAAATGCTGGTAAATCTGTATAACAATTCGGTTGCAGCGGCGAGCGAAACTTTTTTGTCTATCGTTCAAGTTAGTTGGTTGCCGCTGAACCGAACCGTTAGATAAAATTAAGATCGATCTTCTTTGGCTGGAGTGTCACTGTAACCGTGTAAACGTCTCTAGCTGACGATCTCCGATCGCCAGCAAAGATCTCAAATGGGTTCTATAGTATTCGAGGTATTTCTAAGACAACATAGTTGGCAATTTCACTGTGACGATCGATCCAATTTCCTCCCCCGACTCAATCCTAAACTCCCCATCGTGAGCTTCCACAATCCGTTTGACGATCGCCAAACCCAATCCCGTGCCACTGGCTTTGGTTGTAAAAAAAGGCTGTGTCAATCGTGGCAAAATATCGGCAGGAATTGGCGTACCATTATGAATTTGCAGACAAACGCGGTGATGTTCGGTTCGATCGAGCTTAGTGGTAATAACATCGCCGATATCTATTGCTTCGCAGGCATTAACGATCAAATTAATGATTACTTGCTTGAATTTATCTCGATCGACCAACACATAAATCGGTTCGATCGGGATAAATTCAAGCTGTTTTCCCAAAGCCGCAGGGATAGTTTGTAAGGTACTTAACGTTTCTAAGATGAAGCTATTTAGTTCCAGTCGAGATCGATCGAGTGTCTGGGGTTTGGAATAGAGTAAAATCTGGCTCAATAAGCGTTGCAGTCGATCGGCTTCGTCTAATGAGAGAGCTAGATACTCTTGAAATCGCTCGGAGAGTTGGAGTTTTTTAAAGGCATTTAAGCCCATCAAAATCGTAGTGAGAGGATTTCGTACCTCATGGACGATCGTGGCGGCTAGTTCGCCAATTTCGGCTAGTCTAGCTAACGCTTTTTCGGCTTGTTTAAGTAGAGTAATATCAGCCGCTACCGCTAATAAGCATGGTTCGTCCTCCAAGTAGATCGCCTCGGCAGAAAACAACGTCGGGAAAATCTCCCCCGATTTACGGCGAAACGAGATCTCTAGATTGCTGACGGTACCTTGTTGCTGCAACTGTTGGGCGATCGCGATTCGATCGGCTGGATTTGCCCACACCCCCAGTTCCAGGGTACTGCGTCCGAGCATTTCCTCGCGGTGATATCCCAGCATCCGCAAGCAACTATCATTGATTTCGATGTAGCAACCATCGTTGAGGGTGCTAATGGCGATCGCATCTGGAGAGGAGCGAAACGCTGTCGAGAACTTGGTTTCCGAAACTCGCAGGGCATCTTCTACTTGCAGACGTTCCATCTCCGCTGCCGCCCGTGCTGCAAAAATCTCTAGAATTGCCTGCGTGCGCTCGTTAGATTCCATCTCCTTGTCATCTAGTACCGCCAAATGTCCCAACAGATCGCCCATCGAAGTCAATAATGGAATGCCAGCATAACTCTGTGCTTCCATTGCCTCCAATTCATCCTTTTCTTCAGGAAATAAGCTCTGGATCTGGGCGGGGAAACACTGATAGCTATTACTACCAATAATCCGCTCGCAGGGCGTACCGTGGAGAGCGTACTCGAACTCGTTGCCAAATTCATTTCCCTGCCAAAAGGCAAAACTCCGCACGCGAGTAGGTGGCGCATCCATACACTCGCTGATAAAGGCATAGCGGACATCGAGAGCTTGGGCGAGGGAACGGACAAGCGATCGAAAGAAGTCTACACCAGTTGCGGAAACGGTACCTTCAACGATCGATCTGAGGATTTGCTCAGATTTTTGGCGTTCTAAGATTTCGGATTGAAGTCTGTCGTTCGTTTGTGTCAATTCGATCGTGCGTTGCTGTACGCGCAATTCTAGTTGGTTATAGAGTTGGGCATTATCGAGAGAAATTGCTGCTTGAGTAGACAGAAACTGGATAACTTCTAATCGTTGGGGGGTAAAAATATCTGTCGTTAAATTATTTTCTAGATATAAAATACCCGCACGTTTACCCTGGTAAATCAGTGGGGTACAAAGGATTGATTTCGGCTGACGAGCGCGAATATAGGCATCTCGATCGAATCTAGAGTCTGTTACGGCTCGATTGAGGACGATGCTTTCCTGAGTGCTTGCAACATAATTGACTATCGCCAGCGAAACTAAATTTTTACCAGCTTCACTATCGAGGAGAATCGCTGGTAAAATCGATACATTTTGGGGTTCGACAATTGCGGCAATTTCTAGTTCGCCATTACTTTGCAAGAGCAAACAGCCGCGCTGTGCGCCAGAGTTTTCGATCGCGATTGTCATCAATTTTGCTAACAATTTATCTAGCACAATTTCGCCAGCAAGTGCTTGAGATGCTTTCATTAGTGCTGCTAGATCGAGTGCTGCCGATCCGGTAGTGTTACTGGTAGAAGCAAGGTGATTCTTAGTAATAGTTGAGGTTTTGTCGAGTTCGGTAACTTTTTCTGCTATACTGCTAGTTCGATCGATTCGATCCACACACGCTTGCAAATCCACCAAAATAGCATCGGTAGTTTGATAGCGATCTACGGCATTTTTTGCCATCAACTTCATCACTAAATCGGACAGTGGCAGGGGAATTGCTGGATCGATTTGATGGAGTGGGAGTGGCTCTCTGGCAAGATGACAGTGGACGAGTTCTAACGCATCCGTCGTTTCAAATGGCAGTCGATAGCTTAATAATTCATAAAATGTCACACCTAATGAATAGAAGTCAGTTCGATAATCGATCGATCGATTCATTCGCCCTGTCTGCTCTGGGGAAATATACGCAAGAGTGCCTTCGAGCAAATTGGGATCGCGAACTAGGGGATTTTCTGGCGATAGTATGGTAGCGAGTCCAAAATCAACTATCTTCACCTGTCCCGTGGTGGGATTGAAGACGATATTAGATGGATTAATATCCTTGTGGATGATGTTGTGCTGATGAATTTCTCCTAAGATTGATGTTAGCCTAATTGCTAAATTCAGAAATCCTACTAGGTTAAATGTTCGCTCGACCAGCCACATTGGAAGAGATTTTCCACCGAAATCTTCGAGGACGATGACAGAATTTTCTGGATAAGTTTCTAGAGCGTAAGCTGTAACTACACCTTGAATATTTAAGCTTCGCAAAATATCGTATTCCAACTGGAATCGATCGATCTCTTGGGGTGACTGAGATTCTCGATTCGATATTTTGAGGATGACAGGCACGAGATCCGTACAGCGTCGCGCTCGGTACAGCACCGATCTAGAGCTTTCGTAGAATTTCTCAATCGCTTGGTAGCCAGGAAAGTCAATCATGGTGCTTGCTAAATTCCTTTGAATCCCATTTTGGATTCGATCGATTGTTCGAGATCGACAGCACCGACTCGTTGCCGACAATTGGCTTGCCGTTTAATGCCTACCTGACTCAAAAATACACCCATTGACACTCCCCGTCCTATAAGGACGGGGATTCTTTCGTCACCGGGAGCGCAACCGCTTTACCCTCGGAAAGCATCTTGACCGTATGTCCTACGGCTGCAAGTCCTCTAATTAAGACTACTTGTGCTGCTGCGACATCTCTATCTGTTTGATATCCGCAATGTCCGCATGAATGAACTCGCTCGGACAGTTCTTTCTTGTCGGTTTCTGTGAGGCAATTCGGGCAAATCTGGCTGGTTTTTCTAGCATCTACCTTGAGAAAAAATACCCCGCGCTTCAAGCAGCATTGTTCAAGAATCTGGAAGAACTGCCCCCATCCCGCATCTAAACAATGTTTGCCGAGAATACCGCGAGCCAATCCTACCAAGTTTAAATTCTCAACAAACATTGAACCTGCACTGTCGCACAACTCATGAGCTAACTTCCAATAATAATCCTTGCGGATACTCGCAATTTTTTCATGCAGATTACTCACTTTTACTTGCGCTTTTTTTCGGTTTTTTGACCCTTTTACTTTTCTTGATACTCGCTGTTGCAGCAATTTAAGCTTGCGTTGGAGCGTCTGAAAAGGTCGTGGATTTGGGTAGGTTTTCCCGCTAGAAGTTGCTAGAAAGTGAAGAATTCCGACATCAATTCCAAGGAATGAACCGTGGGGCATTGCCTGCGGTACACTGACATCCCATTGCAAGGTTAGCATTACAAACCAGCCAGAAGCTCGTCTGACGATTCTAGCTTGTTTGACTGTTGCACCGCTTGGAATGGGGCGAGATTGACGAAATTTAACACTGCCTATAACAGGCAATTTTACCGTTGAGTTTTCAATCGCCCCAACACCCATCTGCGGGAACACGAAGGAACGCATAGCCCCGACTTTTTTATAGCGGGGAAATCCGTGTCCTTGTTCCCACATACTGACAAACGCTTTTTCTAAGAGACGTAAAGTTTGTTGCAGCACCTGCGATTGAACTTGCTTTAGTTGGTGGCTGCTTTTTCGATACGCAGTTAGCGCTTTACATTGGCTTGAATAGGTCGGTCTGGGTGTATCCGCTGGAATAATGTATTCCGAGTGAAGGGAACAAGCGTCAATCCGACAACTGCGAGATTTGTACCAGTCTTTACGCTCTCTCAAAGCATAGTTGTAGACACGGCGACATTGCTCCAACCAATCGTCAAAGATGGGAACTTGTGACGTTGTTGGTTTTAGCTTAAACTCATACGCCAGATTAAACAGTTGCATCACCTCCTTGCTGCATTATACATTCCTTTTACAATCCGTCAAGACACTTTGTAAAGCCGTCCTCAAAGGACGGGGCTTTAAACCCATTTTTCTGGTAAACAGAGTTTCTCATGAGAAAATGATAAGTAATTGGTAGGATAATTTCTTGAATTTCTCAGCTAATGTTTAGATCAAAATCATTTATGGCTAGGATGTCAGCGCAATAATGATAAAATAAGAATAGTGACACTCAATTTCGGTTGAAAATACTGCACCACAAGGTTTTCCAATGCAACCGATCGATAGATTTAGAGCGAAGCTCCAGAAAATCAAGCAGCAACATTTCGATCCGGCATCGTTGCAATTTCGGCTCACCGTAGAAATCTCGCTGCTGTCAATTCTGGGCTTGAGCAGCGTCGCGGTGTGGACGAGCTGGAAAATGCAGCAGCTTTTGATTACCACACATACTCAGCAAGTGGAGTATATTGCTACTCGGTTTCCCCGCGATGTCGAACTCTATAGCGAGATGTTGCCAGTTGCCACGGGGCTGCAAAAAACGATCGATAATGTCTCGGTGCCCGGATTGGCAATTTGGGTCAAAAGTACCGATGGTAAGCAGCTTCTGGCGCAATCGAGTCAAGTGAGCGATGAAGTGATGTCGATCGCCGATATGCCGCTCAAACCCCAGGTGTACCCAGTGGGCGATCGCTATCTAATTTTGTATCGGGGGGCAGTCACAGCGCGGAACAATCCCCTGGGCAAGGTCTATATGGCACAGGATGTCACATCAGAACAAAACCAACTCATTGCCGCCATCCAGGGGCTAGCTGCCGTCTGCTGTTTGGCAACCATCGCCACCATCTTTGCGATCGCCTTGCGCATTCGCCAATCGCTTCAACCGTTGCAAGAAATAAGCCAGATTGCTGGGGCGATTTCGGCAGCAGATTTGAACAAAGCCCAGTTGCAACTCACTCAGGCTCCGAGTGAAGTCAAGGAATTGGCTCAAACTTTTAATATGATGCTGGCACGGCTGGCGGATGCTTGGGAAAATCAGCGTCAGTTCGTCGGCAATGTCTCCCATGAGTTACGCACACCGTTAACGGTGGTAGTGGGTTATTTGCAAAGCGTCCTCCGCCG
The DNA here is from genome assembly GCF_020738035.1 of Microcoleus sp. PH2017_28_MFU_U_A. Lineage (NCBI taxonomy): Bacteria > Bacillati > Cyanobacteriota > Cyanophyceae > Oscillatoriales > Microcoleaceae > Microcoleus > Microcoleus sp. PH2017_28_MFU_U_A. Next base: position 737 of record NZ_JAEQCX010000196.1, on the reverse strand, counting down.
CAGTACCAATTTAAACGATTACCAGCAAGAAGCCCTCTCTACAGCGGCATCAGAAGCCGAGCGCACGGTGCAACTGCTTCAGGATTTGTTGAACTTAGCGCGAGCCGATAGTGGATATGCACACTACCATCTCGAACGTTTGTCACTCAATGATGTGGTAGCAGAAATCGCCCATATGACGGAGAAATATAGCGATCGAACGATCCGTGTCGAGGCGACAGCCAGTATCGAAGCAATTGCCGATCGAGACCGTCTCCAACAGGTATTAATCAATTTAATCGATAATGCGGTGAAATACTCAGCAGCAGAGCAACCGATTATCTTGAGTATCGATCGTTTTGACGGACAGGCAATGATTCGGGTACGCGATCGGGGGGTGGGGATTCCGCTTCAGGATCAAAGTCGGATTTTTGAACGTTTTTATCGGGTAGATGAAGCGCGGACTCGCTTGCCACAGGCTGGGATTCAAGTAGCTAGTGACGGACATGGATTGGGTTTGGCGATCGTCAAAACGTTGGTAGAAGGGATGGGTGGGAGTATCTCGGTGCGATCGAAGTTGGGTAAAGGTAGTGAGTTTACGATCGTTTTACCGACGTAAGTTTCGATTGCAAATATGTCGGTGTTTAGGCTCAGATAATGGGTTAGGAACTGTAACTTAATTTATGGACAAAGCTACCCATCCTTGACTATTTGGGTAGCTTTTTGAGCAAATTGTGGCCGCACGAGACTATTTGCCC
>NZ_JAEQCX010000051.1:0-51380 GCF_020738035.1 Microcoleus sp. PH2017_28_MFU_U_A | reverse complement strand
AAAAAGCCTCAAATGATTGCAGAGCAATTATTTGAGGTTTTGAGAATTCTGAATTCTTTTGAAATTAAATCCGATCGAATATCTGCGGAATGTGGGTTGAAGATGAATATGCCCAAAATTTTACAGTATCTAATTGAGCTCCGACCAAATCATTTAGGATGGCATTGGGGGCATTAATAATTAAAGAAAGGCTGGGAACTAGCTCAGCGTGAAACAGTAGAACAAATAAGAGAAAACCCATACCTACAATACTTTATAGGCATGAAAGCCTATAGTAATGAATCACCATTTGATTCATCCATGTTCGTTCATTTTAGGGAGAGAATAGGTGTCAGCTTAGTCAATAAAATTAACGAAAAAATGGTCAAAGAGCAGACCGAAGCTCCAGGGACTCTTGTTGAAAAAAAATCATCAGAAATAAGTGAACCCAAAAATCAAGGAAAATTAATATTAGATGCAACCTGTGCGCCAGCCGACCTTAAATATCCGACGGACTTAGGACTATTAAATCAAGCAAGAGAGCATACTGAAAAAATCATAGATGCTCTACACAATCAAATTAAGTCACCCGTAAAAAAAAGCCTCTTGACATATCGAAACAGAGCCAGAAAAGAATACCTAACCATAGCCAAACAACGAAAGCCACGACGAAAATCAAGAAGAAAAGCAATTAAAAAACAACTGCAATACATCCAAAGAAATTTGACGAATATAGAGCGAATGGGTGAGCTACAGTTGCTGAGTAAATCTCATTATAAAATGCTGTTAGTAGTTGCAGCAGTCTACCGTCAACAGTTGTCAATGTATGAAAAGAAAGAACATAGTATTCCCGACAGAATAGTAAGTTTAAAGCAACCACAGATCCGCCCCATTGTTAGAGGGAAAGCCGGGAAATCCGTTGAATTTGGGGCAAAACAGTCAGCTAGTTGTCGAAATGGGTACGTATTTTTAGACCTACTTAGTTGGGATAATTTCAACGAATCAGGAGACTTAAAGACACAAGTAGAAGCATTTAAACGATTCACCGGATTTTACCCTGAATCAATTCATGTAGATCGGATATATCGAACGGAAGAAAATAGAATTTGGTGCAAATAACTCGGCATCAGAATGAGCGGTGTCCGTCTAGGAAGACCTCCCAAAGATCTGAGCAAATCAATAAAAAAACAAGCTCAATCAGACGAGAGAATTCGTAACTTAATTGAGGGAAAATTTGGAGAAGCTAAAAGAAGATTTAGCCTCGCTAGAGTGATGGCTAAACTTAATAATACTTCTGAAACAAGTATCGCTATAACTTTTCTGGTGATGAATCTTTCTGCCCAGAAGAAGGCAGGCTTTTTGGCTTTTTTTCTGTCTATTTCATAACAAAAACCTTTTTGGATATTTTTGGGCTCCAATCATTGGTAAAAGCTATGTTTCGTCATCATAAAATTGACAAAACTTATATTACCGAGGCGATCTCGAATTGACTTATCTTTCTAAATGCTGTTTTCTGACTTTTTCAGCAAGCCCTACATACCTTTATGAATTGTCAAATGGCAATTCATCAAACAGCGAATCAATATCACTATCCGAATTCGCAACAGGGGGCGAATTAGGGCGAGATTCCGGGGACTTAACAGAATTCACCTTTGCTACAGGTAACTTGGCCACAGATTCAGATTTTTGTAACTTAACTACAGGTAACTCCCCGCCATTTTCGCCATTTTTCCCCGTTTGATTCCACATCATCATTCCCAGTAAACCGTCAACCAAACCGCCGCCGCTACCGTTGCCGCTAACCGCAACATCCGGTACAACTCGCACATGACTGTCACCGATAATTTGCATTAACTGCAAAGCCGTATAACCGGAACCGCCCAAAGCCACAACACCCGCGCGATAAGCTTCAGCTTGAGCATTTCCTTTCACTCGAATAGATTCAGCTTCGCCTTGAGCTTGTTTCACCTGAGAATTCGCTTTTAACTCAGAAATCATCACACCTTGTTCCGATTTCACCATCTCTTGCTGGATCTCAGCTAAAGCAGTTTCCCGCACCAATTGTTGTCGCTGAGTTTGTGCTATTTGCTGCACTTCATAAGTCTTGCATTGTTCCTCTGCAATTTTGCGATCGGTTTGAGTTTGCATCAACTCTGCGGGTGGCAAAATATCCCCGATCAAAGTATCAATTGCTTGCACGTCGTAGGTACGCAAAGCTGCTTTGATATACTCGGCTGCTTCCGCTTGGCGATCGCTCCGGGCGGAGAGAAAATCTAACACAGAATAAGATTGAGCCGAATTGCGGAAATAATTGCCGATTGTCGGCTGCAAAACGTGGTCAACTAAGTTCTGCATCGAACCGACGCGAGAGATGACTTTCGGAGCATCTAAAGCGCCGACGTGAATGATTTGAGCTACTTCTAAATCGAAGGCAAAACCATCTCTAGAACGTACTGTTAAAGATGAAAGTTGAGAATCGTAACTGTGTCTTTCTATTTTGCTCGACCAATTCAAAACAATATTGGTAGTTGGTACTAATTCTACTTTCAAAATGCGAGTGTTCAGCGGATGTTTGCCCGGATAAAGCGGAGTTACCCACACCCCTTTATTCCCGACATTTACTAAGTTGCCGTGAGTGAAAGCAGCGCCGCTGACATCTTCCGAGGTTTGACCCACATAGGAAATCACGGCGCCGACATAGCCGATCGGGATTTCGGTCATCGGCACTTGGTCAACCCCGACAAACCAAGGATTTAAGTTCCACGAACCGGAAAGCAAAACCTGTTCCTGCAAACCGCGCCGCCCGCCAGCAGTGATAAATTTTTGTGAGTTTTGGAAGTTGTCATGATTCGGAACGATCGGGCCGGCAATTTCGCCATCTTGAATCGGAACGCCGTCATAAGTGGTGACAATTCCTACTTTATCCGGGGCAATCGTGTACAGTTTTAACTGTTCGGCTGTCATCCCGTGTTTGGGAGAATTTGCTGCTGTAATTACGGTAAACAATGCCGTGTTAATTCGATAGCTGCCACCAGTCAAAATTCCGAGTTGTCTCCCTTTTTCGCCGCCGCCTTTGAGGAATTTGCGAGCATCTTGAAAATTGTCGCATTCTGTGATTTTGCCGAGAATGCGCTGCGGTGGATTTGACTCGCCGCCTGCTGCGATCACCAGACCAATTTCGCCTTGGGGAACTATCGTCAGAGATTCTTTGCGAACGTTGTACTGCAAAGGCCAATAACCCCAATGCCAACCGGGGGGTAAAGTATCAGCTTGATATCCAGCTTCTCCGTTTAAGGCAATTAAATCGCCTGGGGGTAAAGACTTGCCGCCAAAGCTAAACTTTTTACTGACAATTCCGACTTCGCGATCGCCAATTACGACTAATCCGCCAAAAAATAGCGGTAGCACTAGAATAACTATCATACCGCCGATCGCGATCGGGATAAATCCACCCCCATCGAGCTGCATTCTCTGCACGGGAACAGTGGTACGCAACTGCCCTAGCTGCAACCTAGAATCAGGTTTTGCTGCTAGCTGAGTCGAGGTTTGTGTTAGGGGGATATCGCCAGCAGCCGTTACTGGCGAGGGTTTCAAAGTGGTAATTGCACTGAGAGCTAAAGATGCAGAAACAGCGGCTGCTAAATGTTTTAAAACCCGAATGTTGAGTTGAGATTTAGGCAAAAGTGAATAAAGCATTTTTTTCATACAAGCTGTAGAGTCTTATTACATCCAGCTTAGCCTTGATTCCAAAGTGGGTACATAAAACTTATTGAAATTCTGCGGTTATTTTTGTGCGAAAACAGGTTTTCCAGTCAATACAGACTGTTTGATAATACCAGCCGATCGCTTGACTCTCGGGCGATCGCTCTTTTTTAAGATGACTTTCTTAAAAGTTGTTTGATAAGATAGAAAGTAACCGCAATTCTATTGTTTGCCATGACGCTGAAAGAATTAGAGCCTCAATTGCTGGCACTCTCTGACGACGAAAAAGCTCAAGTGGTTCAACTGCTATCCCAAGGGAAAATTAGTCCTTGGCGCGGTATTGAAAAAACGCCTGGTGTTTGTGGTGGCAGTGCCTGCATTGCTGGAACTCGCATCACCGTTTGGGGGCTTGTAGAAGCTCGTCGGATTGGCTATAGCGAAGCCGATTTACTCACAAGCTATTTATCGCTATCTGCTACTGATATTGCCAACGCTTGGGCTTATGCTGAAGCCTTTCCCGATGAAATCGAAACCGAAATTCGGGAAAACGATGAAGTCATGTACGAGGATTTGTAGCAGATGGCACGTCTCTATGCCGATGAGCAATACCCCTATCCTGTTGTAGAATTACTGCGAGCTTTAGGTCACGATATTTTGACTGTCCAAGAAGCAGGCAGAGCTAATCAAGGAATTCCTGACTCGGATGTTTTAGCTTTTGCCAGTAGCGAAAAACGTGCCGTGATTACTGAAAACCGTAAAGATTTCTTTCGGTTGCATCGCATACAGCCCCTTCATGCTGGCATTATCGCCTGTACGAACGATCGCAATTGGGAAGCGCTGGCTAACCGAATCAATGCGGCTATTACAGCAGCAGAATCTTTGGAAGGTAAACTGATTCGTGTTGTTCGTCCTGCTGTGTGACGGTAGTTACTAATTTGTAGGGTGCGTCGCTGAGAAAAGAAACCGGGTTTTTATCGAATCTGTCGGCTGCGACGACATATCTGGGCAAAAACCCGGTTTCTAGGGCTTCACGCGCAAGTCCTATTTAAACAAATTGACCGCTTGTCGTCGATCGCACGCGGCGAATCCCAATCACCGAAGGCATCGGCGATCGGCGCCTGTCATTCTCAATATTACTCGGCCACAAACTGCCGCGAGCAACAGTCCGAGTTTGATTGAAAACAGCACCACTCAAATCCAACATTTCAATTTGGCGGCTGAGTACAGTACCATCATCGATCGGGCAATCTTCCCCCGGATGCTGCACCGCAACTACTAGGGTATCTCCGATAAAAGTCGGCCCAGTGATTTCGCATCGGTTCGGGCCTTGAGCAAAAGGAATTACAGTTCCTGCATTCGGGCCGTTCGTTGGAATGTAAAACAGCCAATTGTTGCCAAAAACACCAGTAAACTCCGACACATTACCCGTCTTTTTGTGGTCGATCGTCGCTTGTTTTGCCGCAGCACCGACATCAAAACCATTGTGCGTGCTAGTAGACATATCGGTGACACCCCAAATATTACCTTGAGTGTCAAAAGCCAAATTGTCTACACTAGCAAATCCCGCCCCAGCTACTGCACCGGCCTCTCCACCTTGAGCAAAACGCTGCCAGCGGAAAGTCAAACCCGCACCGTCGGAACTATCTTCAATAATTTTGTAAATTCCTCCAGACTGCTGGGTGCTATTGAGCGCGGCAGTGTATTTAGCAACAGTAAAAATGCGAGAATCTGGATAACCGTCGCTACCCGGTGCGGCGTCAGTATAAGCAATGAAAACTTCCTTGGTAGTAGGATTAATTTCCAAATCTTCCGGTCGCGCCGTCGGAGTGCCACCAATTAAATTAGCAGCTAAAAAGGCATCAACTAAAACTGCACCTTGGCTGGTATAGAAATTAGCCAGACTTTTATTTCTGTAGCCAGCAAGTGTTGTTGCTTCATTAGTTATATCCGCTACAAATGAACCACCATCTTCAGTTTGACCTGCAATTCCGGCGCGTTTGGGTAAGCGAGTATTAGCATCTCTTTGAGCTTTGCCAAAACTTGCTAATTCCGCTTCGCCAAGTTTACTAGGACGTATCGGATTCGTCGGGCTATTTAATGCTAGTGGCAACCATCTTCCAGCACCGTTACGGTTGTATTGGGCGACGTATAAAGTGCCATCTTCAAACAAGCGGCTGTTGCTTTTATCTGCGGGATTGGTGACAGTACCGTTGCTAACAAATTTCCAGGTGTGTCCGCCGCGCCGATCGTCTCCCATGTACACTACTAACTTGCGGCCTGCTTCGGCGCGAATCGCGACGTTTTCGTGGCGGAAACGGCCTAAAGCGGTGTGTTTGCGGGGGCGGAAATTCGGATCTTGGAGATCGACTTCTACCATCCAGCCGTATTTTTCGCCGACTAAGCCGAATTCTTCGCCCGTCGTGCCCTTGGCGTAGCCCGTTTGGCCGCCGTTGGGTTTGACGTTTTCCTGAACTCCGACGAAGAATAGTTCGCTACCTTGGAAGTTTTCTTCGGCGGAGAGGATTGTTCCCCACGGGGTTGTGCCGCCGGAACAGTTGTAGGCTGTACCGACGATCCGGTTTCCGAGCCCGTCGCTGTTGACTTGGGCGAAGACTTGGGTGGCTGCGGGGCCCGTACCTGTGAGATATTTGTCGTCGCCTCGTCTGGTTCCCCAGGAGGTGACATCTTTGTATTTGTCCGCACGCTGGCTGTTGATTCCGAGGCCGGAAAGTCCGTGAATGCGTCGGTTGAGGGAATCGCGGGCGATCGCCCTAAAGCGTCCATCAGCTTGTTTGGTGATGCGGACGATCGATCCACCGAGATTGTATAGAAATTCGCCGAGGGTAGCGCGATTTTTTACGGATAAGTCTAAACCGAGGACAGCGCGATCGGTTGCGGGGAAAGATGCCACATCTGCCGGCGCTTCCGGTGCCACTTTCGACATCGGGAAGGATATGTATTCGTGGTTAACCCAGAGATAGCCATCGTCATTGCTGCCGCGAATCTCTACGAAGCCGGTGTAGTCGTTGTTGTAGCCAAAATAGTCTGCCGAATCGGGGAAAACTCGATCGCCCCAGCGAAGAATCACGTACCGTTCGTATTCCGGCGGGACAACCACATCGTCAACTACGTTGTAGCTGGTTAATCTAGTATTTTGCGAGGCCGCCATTACCGTACCCTGTCCGTTCAATGCAGTAGGCATAAAGCTCGACAATTCTTTATAAACTGGCAGTGGATGAGGTAGTCTTAACGGAGTGAAAGATAGAGGACTTAAGGCAGCTTCGGCCGAGGTGGAATTGATGCCGAATAGTTTTTCAGTGAGTTGAGGCGCAAGCACAGTCGTAGCTGCACTGCTACCGAAGAAAATTAACAGTTGTCGGCGAGTTATTTTAGACATAAATTCCTATTCAACCCAACATCCCTAATCATGATTTACCTAGAAATTTATCACTGTTAAATTAAGGGAAGTTAACCTTAAGGTTAATTAAAATTGGGAGATATTTAGGTTAACAAAAGGTTAACTGTTGTCTGTTAACTGTTGTCAGTAGTAACCAATAACCAATAACCAATAACCAATAACCAATAACCAATAACCAATAACCAATGCCCCATGCCCCATGCCCCATGCCCCATGCCCCATGCCCAAATTCTTCAATCATCTCGAAAAGCCGGATCGTTTTGTCGGGATGCAGGCCGGCTGGGGGCGGGCACGTTAATAGTTTGCGATCGCCCTGAATTTCCCGACGAAATATAGCTATCTCTGAATCCCAACAGGTATTGAGAATCAGCAAAATATCTAGTCCACTGTTCGATTCTCGAATCTTTCTGCCACTGGCTGCGGGATACTCTCGATCGCAAAACCGGAACTCTTTGTCGGCTGCGATCGGCTGTAATGATGATGGTAACTTCTGTTAACGCCGGATTTTCTTGAAACTCGCGGGCGATCGACAATGCGGCTAAATCTTCCGCCTGCTGAACTAAACCCGCGAAAGATTGACTATCGTCCGAATTTAAGGTAAGGTACGTTTCCTTAGCTTCTGCTAAACCGATCGATACACTTGTTGTTAAATTGATAGTTACTAGCATAATGGCAGAGAAAAGCCGACGGTGTAAACTCATTAATTTTTAAATTAAATACTGAAAGATTTATCAATTATAATCAACAACAATTAAAAGTCTATTAAGCTTTGATTAAATTCCCAATGACCAATGACCAATGACCTGTTTGCCCAATTCCCAATTCCCAATTCCCAATGAAATCAACAAAATGTGCGATCGCCCTTGGCAGCAATTTAGGCGACTCCCTCGCCACGCTCAAAAGCGCGATCGCAACTCTCAACAACACCCCCGGAATCGCCGTAAAATCCCATTCTAGCTGGTATCAAACCGCCCCCGTAGGGCCGCCGCAACCCGATTACATTAACGCCTGTGCCATCCTAGAAGTTACGCTACAACCACAACAATTGCTAGCAACTTTATTAGAAGTTGAAATAAAATTTAATCGGATTCGCCGCGAAAAATGGGGGCCGAGAACCCTCGACCTGGATTTGCTGCTGTACGATGATTTAATCCTAGAAACTCCGACACTGACTTTACCTCATCCCCGGATGACCCAAAGAGCTTTTGTATTAGTACCTTTGGTAGAAATTGCGCCGGATTGGGCGCATCCTGTGACGAAAAGTGCGATCGGCCAAATCCTGAAAACCGCAGACTGCTCCGGAGTGCAAAAAATGAAAGTGTAGAAAATGAGCAAAATTCCGGGCTGCGATCGCCTATGATGTCAAATCCGTTGGCATCGGAATTATGTAGTGCGAGCGTCCCGCTCGCGATTTGGGTAGCGAGCGGGACGCTCGCACTGACAGCATCCAAATTATTATTCCGATGCCACCGGAAACGATATCATGTCTTAAATCGGTGCAATCAAACATTATTCGCTTCTCACTTATGTCGATCGGTCAAGAACTACCCCAACTCCTCAAACAGCGTCTATTTTACCAAGGGCGCAAATTCAACTTTGACGTAGCCAGCCTCCGCCTTCCCAACGGTTCCGAAGGCGACTGGGAATGTATTCGCCACCCAGGCGGAGCACTAGCAGTTCCCGTTACCCCCGAAGGTAAACTCGTCTTGGTGCGACAATACCGCTTCGCCGCCAAAGGGCGGATTTTAGAATTTCCCGCAGGTACAGTCGAAATCAATGAAAACCCCGCCGAAACTATCAAACGGGAAATCGAAGAAGAAACCGGATATCGCGCCGGAAAATGGCGGGAATTAGGCAAATTTATGCTAGCACCCGGTTATTCTGACGAAATCATTTATGCTTTTTTAGCACAAGATTTGGTCAAACTAGAACAGCCGCCAGAACAAGACGATGATGAAGACATGGAGACAGTTTTATTCACTCCAGAAGAATTAGAAAAAGCTATCTTAGCCGGGGAACCAATTGATGCGAAATCTATTTCTAGCTTCTTCTTAGCGCGTCCTTTTTTGACTTAAAGCAAAGTTGTTCAGTTGACAGTTGACAGTTGACAGTTGACAGTTGAGGAAGGAAGAGGATTGGAGTAATAAATAGTCTGATTTTAATTTATCCCGATCGGGGAGAGGCTTTCAACCAATTCTTTCTGGTAACCAGCCCCCGGATTCATTGATTCGCATCTTGAACCGGGGGAATGAGCGGGATAGAGACTATGAAAAGCTCTGCATTCTAACAATCCCCGGCTCGATCCGTGGGAGTCAATCTAAAATCTAAAATCTAAAATCTAAAATCTAAAATCGAATGTCTGATTTAATTTTATTTTGGCACCGTCGCGACTTGCGTATTTCTGACAACATTGGACTCGCAGCAGCACGCCAGCAAAGTCCGAAAGTAGTCGGGATTTTTTGTCTCGATCGCAATATACTCGATCGCGATGACGTAGCGCCAGCCAGAGTTACCTACATGATAGGTTGCTTGGAAAAACTCTCCTCACGTTACAGCGAAGCAGGCAGCCAATTACTAATAATTCAAGATGACCCGCGTATGGGAATACCGAAATTAGCCACGGCACTTAATGCTAAAGCAGTATTTTGGAACAGAGATGTAGAACCCTATGCAAATGAGCGCGATATATCCGTATCAAACGCCCTCCAACAAGCAGGAATAAAAGTTAAAAACTTCTGGGATCAAGTTCTGCACGCCCCGGACGAAATACGGACTGGTACAGGGAATCCCTACACAGTTTATACACCATTTTGGAAAAAATGGAATAGCCAACCAAAAGCCCAAGCTGTAGAGACACTGCCGATAAATTATCCGCAATTAATGACGGGATTAACCGCAGAAGAACAAGAAATAGCCAACCAAACAGGTGCCATGAAAACACTGCCAACGGCCTTGAGTTTGGGATTCATTTGGGAAAATCCATTAGTAATAGAACCCGGAGAAGGTGCCGCGCAAAAAAAATTAGAAGAATTTTGCGAGAACGCTATTTACGAATATCAAGAACAGCGCAATTTCCCCGCAAATAAGGGTACATCAGAACTCAGCGCCGCCCTCAAATTTGGTGCAATAGGCATCCGCACTGTTTGGCAAGCTACCCAGATAGTAATGGACACTTGCCGCAGCGAAGAAGCCTGCACAAGTATCCGCACTTGGCAACAGGAAATAGCGTGGCGGGAATTTTACCAACACGCGATGTATAACTTCCCTGAATTAGCAGATGGCCCCTACCGTAAAGCATTCAAAGACTTTCCCTGGGAGAACGATGAAAAGCTGTTTCAAGCTTGGTGCAGGGGCAAAACTGGCTATCCAATTATTGATGCGGCAATGCGGCAGTTAAATCAAACAGGTTGGATGCACAATCGATGTCGGATGATAGTTGCTAGTTTCCTCACCAAAGATTTAATTATTAACTGGCAGTGGGGCGAAAAATACTTCATGCAAAAATTGATTGATGGCGACCTTTCTGCTAACAATGGCGGCTGGCAGTGGAGTGCATCGAGTGGCATGGATCCGAAACCTTTGCGAATATTCAATCCCGCCAGTCAAGCTCAAAAATTTGACCCGGAAGGGGAATATATTCGGCACTGGGTTCCAGAATTGCGCCGAGTGGATACTAAGCTTTTGCTAACTGGAAATATTTCGCCTATAGAACGTCGGCTGCTTCATTATCCCGATCCGATTGTAGATCACAACCAACAGCAGCGCAAGTTTAAGGAACTTTTTAAACAGCAAAAAATCGTTGAGTAGATGATTTTTTGTTTGTAGTGAGGACTTTAGTTTTTTTAATAGGTGTTCATTATTAGGTACGTTGTTGCGCTTCAGCGCTCTTTATCTATCAATGAGGTTTACTTAAGATTTTCCTTCGAGAGGAACGAAGCAAACTGTATCTATTTTTCATAGAAGTTTCACGAGTAGCACTCTTAAGTGAACCGTATTGCTTGATATATAAGAAAGAGCGCTGAAGCGCAACTACGTACCTTTGACTACCAGTTTTCAGTTAACTGTATTGCTTGATATATAAGAAAGAGCGCTGAAGCGCAACTACGTACCTTTGACTACCAGTTTTCAGTTAACTGTATTGCTCTATATATAAGAAAGAGCGCTGAGCGCAACTACGTACCTTTGACTACCAGTTTTCAGTTAACTGTATTGCTCTATATATAAGAAAGAGCGCTGAAGCGCAACTACGTACCTTTGACTACCAATCTTAAGTGAACCGTACTGCTTGATGTATAAGAAAGAGCGCTGAAGCGCAACAACATACCTTAATGCACAAGTTATAATAAATTTAAATAAATCGGAGGTTGAAATGGTAACGCTGCAATTAAGGCAAATCAGTGTGCCGCCAGGACATAGACTGCTGTTGAACGATGTCAACTGGCAGGAATTTGAGGCGATTTTAGAGGAGTTGGGAGAACACCGTGGCTCTAGAATAGCTTACAGTCAAGGAACTTTGGAGATTAGGATGCCCCTACCAGAACATGAGAAGGCTAAAATTATTATTGGCTATTTAGTAAAAATTTTGTTTGAGGAACTTGAAATTGACTTTGAACCATTTGGTTCGACGACTTTCAAACGAAAAAGTATGTTGCAAGGAATTGAGCCTGATGAATGTTTTTACATCCAGAATTACGCTCGAATGATTGGCAAAAAGCGCATCGACTTAACTGTCGATCCGCCGCCGGATTTAGCAATTGAAGTCGATCTCACTTCCAAGACTCAACTGGATGCTTACGAGGCGCTGGGAGTCCCGGAAATCTGGCGCTATGAAAATAAAAGGCTTGAGATTAATGTTCTTGAAGATGGGAAATATGTTGAATCGGAATTTAGTCCGATATTTCCCAATCTGCCAATTATTGAAGCGATTTCTCAATATTGCGAACAAAGTCAAACCGCGGGGACGAGTCAAACTCTCCGATTGTTTCGCAAATGGGTTAGAGAGCAAGTACAAAATTGATATGAAATCTTCTGTTTTTTGACACCAAGCGTTATCATCCCGTTATATTGTTAATTTCGCTGTTGGGAAATTGAGAGAGAATAAGGGTGTTGACCTTGCGATCGATCGCCCACGAAAATCACGTAAGTCCCCTTGTCTCCATAACCAGAAAATTCTACATTCCCCGCAGCAGCATTCGCCGGTAGGACGCAGAAACGACCCCTCGGCCCCTGAATCATCAAACTGGGAGCTCCCGCAGTTTGTACTGCAATCCGCCAGTAAGGCAAATCCTGGGTTACTTCGATGACTTGGTTGGGGCTTTGGGCTACGAAACCGCAGTCGCCACTATTGTTCGGGCCGCCGGAAACTCCCGAAACTCTCAGCGGTTCGGGAAATCCTGGAGCAATTTGCAACGGTTGGCTCCGAATAGCTCCGGCATCCGCTAAAATCATTGCCAAGGCTACGGTTACGATCGGGCTAAACCACCGTTTGTCGCGATCGCCCGCACAGTGTATCTTCATATGTCCTCACACAATGGCATTTAGTCCTACTTCTTTAGACGATAGATGATAATTGCGGTTCCAAACACGTGGATCTCAATCAAGTAAAATCTACCTAATTAAAGTAAAATATAGATCGCTAACAAGCTTGCTGTGTATGTCTTTGACAGTTGACAGTTGACAGTTGACAGTTGACAGTTAACTAATGACCAATGACTAATGACTAATGACTAATGACTAATGACTAATGACTAATGACTAATGACTAATGACTTCTTCCTTCTACTTAACTACTGATTTTTTTTATGAATCCTCAAAATAACTTCAATTGGCAGCAAGCGATCGGAGAACTCAAAGCTAAACTAGAACGATCGCCTCTCATCCAACAAAATCCAGACAGCTATCAAGCGATCGGAACCTTCTACAATCAATCTCTAGAGAAGTTTCAGAAACTCCCCAAACCGGGACAGGTGGCAGTCTTTGCCGTCGGAGCGATCGTTGTTCTGACAGTCTTCAATAGTATCGTACAGCTACTTTCCGCCGTGATGACTCTTGGCGTTCTCGGAGTGCTAATCTACATAGCGTATAAATTGGCAATATCTCCTGATTCCTCCAACTAAGGATTAACAATAGGAAATTATAAATATGTCTAACCCAACTGCACCCGGTGATATTAATCAACCCGATCCGTCTTGGCAAAGACAATCCCAGCCAATGCCACTGCTGGTTCGCCGGTGTGGCGCTTGGACTGTTGAAATTTCGTTAATCGCAGCTAGCGCCCTGGTTCCCTTCAGTATCGGGGCACTGGTTAACAAAGAAGCTCAAACCGTGCCACTCAATCCCTCGGTAGCAGCAGCATCGGAAACTGTTGCCCGTGTTTTGGCCATCCCCGTGCGCGATCGCAACCCCAGAGTTGCACCCCTAACTAATCTATTCTGGTCGGGGGCGCTGCTGGCGCCGGCAGCTTTAGCGGCGTGGCAGTTGTTTTTGCTCGCCAGAATCGGTCAAACTCTCCCGAAACGCTGGTTCGGAGTGAAAGTTGTCACAGCCTCGGGTACTCCTCCGGGTTGGGCGCGGGTGCTGGTTCGCGAAAGTTTGGGGCGCTGGGGAGTGCCTCTGGGCGTCGCTTACGGGGTTTGGCGCTTGACTGGCGCGTTTCCAGATTTAATCATTTTAGGGGCGTTGAGCGGCTTGGCAGTGCTGGCAGATGGCGCTTTTGGATTGCGCTACAAACGGCAATCGGGGCACGATCGCCTTGCGAATACTTTGGTGGTCAATAGTCGTGAAGCGAAGCTATCCCGTAGGGAATCGCACCAACTGTCACCCAATCCTGTCCAGAGTCAAGATTGGACTGAGGAAGACGCGCAAATTGCGGCTTTGGTTTTGACTCCAGAAACCAATATGAAAGAAGATCCCAGTCTGTGGAATTGGATTCGCCAACATCCGGGGACAACTTTAGTGATAGTTACTATTGGCAGTGCGGGATTGATTTTAAGTTTGTTTGTTGGCACTCTGATCTACACTCAAAGTCAAGCTAATTTGCGGGATTCTCGGCAGCGGAATGACGAGTTATTTGTAGCTTTAGTTAGCAAATTGTCTCCTGCTTCGGCTAGCGGAACATCGGGGAGGCGATCGGCTATTTTGGCTTTGGGGGCGGTGGAAGACTCCCGCGCCGTACCCCTGTTAGCGGATTTGCTGGCTCAAGAAGAAAGCAAGGCGATGCTGGACGCGATCCAGCAAGCTTTAGTCAGTACCGGGCCGAAAGCTTTACCTGATTTGCAGCGGTTGAACCAAGCCCTCAGCAATGACCTCGAATCCCTGCGCTACGGTGGAAAGACTCCGGAACGCGAGTTAGCGGCTACCCGCCAGCGAACAGTGCAAAGGGCGATCGGCAAAATTCTCACAGTGTATAGCAGCCAGCTCAACGGCGCCGATCTGAGCCGCACAGATTTAGGTCAAAGTCCTGCCGGCCCGGGTCAGTTTACTTTAGTATTAGACAAAGTTGACTTATCAGGAATTAAGCTGAGAAAAGCCAATTTAACAAATGCCAGCTTGCAGGGAATTCGCTTTTATGGCACCGGCGAAGACAGGCGTCCTGGCACATTTGACGATTGGATTTCTGACTTAAGCGAAGCTAATTTTGAAGGAGCAAATTTAACCGGAGCATCTTTTAACAGCGCCGTAATGAACCGCACTACTTTTGTGCGCGCTGTTCTGAACAAAGCTAATTTGTCAAGCGGAAATTTGAATGGAGCTAATCTTAGCAACAGTCTTTTAATTGGGGCGAATTTGCAGCAAGCAATGTTAAAAGAGGCAAGCTTTACCGGGGCAGATATCGGCAGCGCCAATTTTTCGGGAGCCAATTTAGAAAGTGCGCGTTTGGGCAAAGTCAAGGCTCAAGGCACTCAGTTATCTTTAACAAATTTGTCTAAATCGGAATGGCAAGGTGCTGATTTGTCCGGTGCTGATTTGAGCGGCGCAAATTTACAAAATGCTGATTTAAGTTCGGCTAAACTTGCCAACGCGAATTTAAAAGATGCTCGATTGCAAGATGCTAATTTGCGGAATGCGGACGTGAGTTCGGTTGATTTTAGAGGTGCGAATTTAGCGGGAGCTAATTTTCAAGGCGCTGTTTTCCTGGGGAAGGGGACTTCGGATCAGTTTATTCAAAGTCAGGCTGGTAGCAAATCAGGTCGATTCCAAGGTATTAATTTTGCGGAGGTTAAGAATTTAGATCAAAGTCAAATTGCTTACATTTGTTTGCAGGGAGGGACTCATCCGAAGTGCCCGCCAAAAAATTAAGACTTGGTTCGTAGTGAGGACTTTAGTCCTTCTTTTTTGCGGGCTAAAGCCCTCACTACGAACCTTTATTTTTCTGTCTTTTTTTGGTAGGATGGATGGCTCCACATACTACCAATTAGATAAGAAGGGCTGAAGCCCAACAACGTACCTTATAAGAAGGGCTGAAGCCCAACAACGTGCCTTACCTTTTGAGAAGTGCTTTATTATGCAATGGCATCGGCACTTACAAGAGTCTCGAATTGTGCTAATAGCATTCCATCAGCATTGTTTGCAACTCCAAAAATTTTAGGTAACTGGCCTGTTTCAACTAGAACTTGTCTGACTTCTCGGTTAGATATATCGGCTAAATTTTTGTTATTGAGAATGGCATTAACGGCCGCAATACCGACACCTTGACCAACTGCTACATTGAATTCTACAATTCTGCCCACAGCACAAGCTAGCCCTTCAAATCCAGAACAGGGACTGACAACTGCCAGGTTAGGAACATTGTTCATTAATGCGTGGCGGATGCCAATATTGAAGGTAGGCTGTTGGAACATCAGACTTTTAAACCACCCTCGACTCTTTGCTTTGTCGCCAATCCCCGGAATGCCTCCCCGGACATCAAAATGATAGCTAAATGTTCCCAGTGCTTCAGTAGCTGGTACGCCACCACGCAGCATTTGTGCGCCTATTAAAGGTTCTACAACTCCCGTCACATTCCCGGCGTGTCTGATATAAAGTTCTGAAGCCGGAGTAACATAGGTAGCCCCCAAACTTTTCAGCCAAGTGGTCAGAAATGACATCTCTTTTTGCATATTAGCTGTGGGTTTGCTCCCGTTTCTCGCTAAGGCTTCTGCTTCGCTACCAGTGACTGCAAATAACAGCGCATTCCACGAAAGTCTTTCGTCTGGAAGTATGGCGATATTTCCTTCGTCTAAAATTATGCCAGTTTCAGAAAAAGATAGCTTTCTGCCTCTAAAAGAGTGGTATGCTACAGACAAAGCTGGCGATCGCACATCAATGTAATCGTTGCCCGCCCACAGAGTTTTGAGATTTCCTCTGGTGTCGATCATTTCCAGGCGGAGTTCTTCTGCTAGCTTGGCATCTTTCCCCGCAGCAGACAGCAAAAATTTTTGAGCCTCAGAATCGGCAAGGTTTGTGAAGCGTTTTAGATAAATATAATCGAGTTCTTTCAGTCTTCTGACACTGAGTCCTTGAGTTTCAAAAACTAGGGTGACTGGAAGTTCTGAGTTAGGCAAACCAAAGGTTTCAAATCCATTCAGCTTTCGCACACCTGCGGCTTGAGCTAATTCGCCATTGACAGTGGCATCAATAAATTGTTTTGCTACATAAACTGTCCCTTTTGAGGTAATTATGCTAGTAATTTTTTTGCCTTCTTTATTGATTGATTTAATTTCTACTTTGCCCAGGAGTGCAACTCCTGCTTGTACCAGCATTGCTTTCAGGGCTGCGGTGGCTTTGCTGGGGTCAAGGGCGATCGCGCTGACACCAGATTTTTGCAGGAATTCTTTATAGATTGTCGGCGGTGAACCGAAGGGGTCTAAATTTAAAGATTTTTGGAGTTCTTGACTAACCTGACTTCGATCTAAATAAGCGAGGCCGCCTCTGACTAAATGTCCGCCAATTCCTTCTTGCAAGCTTCCTTTAGACATCAGCAAAACTCGCGGATAAAGCTTTGTCCGGCGGCGGTATTCTCTGGCTGCTGAGATAACAGCTAGAACTCCTGGAACTTCATCACCAAAGCAGATGATATCGTAAGAACGTAGATCCATGAGCATTATTTAATCACGTCTCCCGATCGCCATTTTGTCGATCTGCATCTCAATTTTTGCCATCAAACTCTCTGTCTGTTCCAAATAAGGCCGCATCTTTCCTAATTTTTTTGATAATTTTCACACATTTCGGGACGCAAAAATCGGGATTTTCGGGAAAATCTTGCGTTTAGGGCGATCGCGATCGGTGAAAAAACTCGGTTGGCGATCGCCCGCAGGCTGCGTCATTCTGGCACTCTTTCCTCTCAATTAGCTTATATTATCAGGATCTATCCCCAACTCGCGCAATCGTTCAGCTAGTCGATCGGCGCGCTGGGCTAATTCCTTCACCTGTTCTTCAGGAGTCAGATAGCGTTTGCCATCCGCATCGTACCAATACAACCATTCCCTTGTCACCCCAGAATAATTGCCCCTTTCACAACCAATTCCCAAACCAATTTCTGGCATCCAAACTAGATTTCCTGGCTGTAACTCATACTTGCCATTGACTAACTTATGTACTTCCAAACGGGGTTTGCGGCGGCGAGAAGAATAAATGACATAGTAAAGTATGCCTAAACTTTGATATTCTTCCAACTTGGCGGTATATTCGTTGCGATAAGTTGGGGAAACAACTTCGAGGACAAAAGTTGGCATCACTTTTTCCTCCCATACCGCGTAACTGGGACGCAATTCTTCGTCATAAAACCTTTCCACACCTAAACTCAAGAAAGCATCTGGCACAATAGCTGGTTTGTCAGGGTGATGGTAAAGACCCATATCTATGCCAAAAAACCAGTCCATGCGTTCTGCCCAAATTATGAGCAATATTGCTTTCAGCAATCCTGGTATTAATTCTTGCAGTTCGTTATCCACTGGTGTTTCATCTGAGTCTGGTAGTTCTTCTGCTGAGGGCCAGTGCTTCGGGAAGTTGTAATTTAACATGGCGGCTTTTCTCAAAACTCATTAATATTATAGCATTGAGTTGTTGGGTGTTCTTTTGTATTTGATTAAGAATATTATGGATCGCAAAGACGCTAAGTAAGAAAAGGAAGAAAAGCAAGATGATAGGTAATATTGACTTATTTGATCTGAATTAATTTTTGTAAAATATCGGCCCAGAGTTGCGCGATCGACTAAACTATGTCTAAGCAGTCGGTTCTAATGGGGAACAGCCATTAGAGGAAACGGGGAAAGTTTGGTGCAAATCCAACGCTGTCCCGCAACTGTAATGAGGTTTGTAGTAAGGACTTCAGTCCTCTACCTCTCAAGTCAGAACGCCCGCCGATGTGTTGGTTCACATAGTCTCATCCGCGAGGTACTTGATGAAGGCGCGAAATCGGAAATTAGTCAGCCTGGGATTGATGGCTGGCTTGAGTTGTTATCTTGTCTTGGGTTCGGCAACACCGGCCGCTGCTATGCACATTTCAGAAGGTTTTTTGCCTGTACAATGGGCTGCGTTTTGGTGGATGGTGGCTTTGCCTTTTTTTGTGTTGGGTTTGCGTGAAATTACTCGCATCACCAAAGAACACCCGGAACTTAAATTATTACTAGCTTTGGCGGGTGCGTTTACTTTTGTGCTTTCTGCTTTAAAAATTCCATCGGTAACGGGGAGTTGTTCTCACCCAACGGGTACGGGTTTGGGTGCAATTTTGTTCGGCCCTTCGGTGATGGCTGTACTTGGTGCTTTAGTGCTGTTGTTTCAAACGTTATTGTTAGCGCACGGCGGGCTGACAACGTTGGGGGCGAATATGTTTTCGATGGCGATTGTTGGGCCGTTTGCTGCATATTTTATCTATCAATTGCTGATGCGAACTGGTAAACAAAGGTTGGCAATTTTTTGTGCGGCTGCTTTGGCAGATTTGCTGACTTATGTGGTGACTTCGATGCAGTTGGCATTGGCTTTTCCGGCAGCGAGTGGCGGTTTTATGGCTTCGTTTCTCAAGTTTGCTAGTATCTTTGCGATTACTCAAGTACCTCTGGCGATTAGTGAGGGATTGCTGACTTTATTGGTTTGGAATTGGCTGCATTCTTACGGAAAACCAGAGTTAGAAATTCTGAAATTATTGAAACAGGAGTCATAAAGTCGTGAATCAAAAACCTACAAAAAATCAGCAAGCTAGTTCGCAACAAAATTGGATGTTAGTAATTGCAGTTGTCGCCCTTGCGGTGATTCCCCTAGTTTTTGTGCGGGGTGAATACGGCGGATCGGACGATCGCGCACAGAAAGCAATTACGGAAATTCAACCGGGCTATAAACCTTGGTTTAATCATTTGTTTGAACCGCCTAGCGCTGAAATTGCCAGTTTATTATTTGCGACTCAAGCGGCGCTGGGGGCTGGTGTGATCGGATATGCGATCGGGCTTTATAAAGGTCGATCGCAATCTCAGCAATCTGATGATAAATCGCCGCTGGAATGAATCATCAGATTGATAGTCTGGCTTACACCAATCGTTTGCGTGGGTTGCCGCCAACTCACAAATTATCGTTTGCGATCGCCCTTTTGATTCTATCTCTGCTGTCTGGGGCGATCGTCCAATTGTCGATCGGCCTTTGGTTAGCAGTCTGGATCATCATCTACGCGGGCATTCCGGGGAAACTATATCTGCGGTTGTTGTCGCTACCGTTGATGTTTTTGTTGACGAGTTTGCCTGCTTTGGCGATTAATGGAATTGAGTTAAATCAAATCCAGACAATGCAGTGGGATATTTGGCAAAGTTGGGGAATTAGCATCGGCAATTTGTATCTGTATGTGAGTCGCACTGGCTTATACCAAGTGAGTCTGTTATTCCCGCGCACCTTGGCATCGACAAGTTGTATGTATTTCATCCTGTTGACGGTGCCATTCACAGAAACCTTGCAAATCCTCAGAAAATTGCGCTTTCCGCCGTTGTTGACAGAACTTTTGTTGTTGATGTATCGGTTTATTTTTAGCTTATTGGCGATCGCAGATGAACTTTGGATCGCCCAAAACTCGCGCTGTGGCTATCGCACTTGGAAACTGGGAATGCGTAGTTTAGGCATTTTAATCGGGCAATTACTTCAGCGAACTTTGGTAAATTACCGTCAAGTTTCGTTGAGTTTAGCATCGCGTGGCTTTAATGGAGAATTGCGGGTTTGGCATTCTTCCCCTTACAAAACTTCGCGAAGATATACATTTGAAGCCGTGTTTGGGTGCACGGTTTTAACTTTGTTAAGTGTGTTATTTCAAAGTTGAAAATAAATAAAGAAATGAGGAGACGGCAGTGCCGTGTCTCTACAATATGATTTTGGGTAGGGACACGGCATTGCCGTCTCCTCTATCCTGACTGAAGATATGACTTTTATGAACATAATCAATGACTTTAATGAATTGACTCCACAAGAAACCTGTTGAATAATTGTAGTCAACACTTATCTTGTGGAAATCCTATGATAAATAAACGACTCCTCAAAAAAATAGCTTTTTCATTACTAGCATCATTAAGCCTACTGTTAGTCACAGTAACTCATGCAGCGGCCCAACAACTACCGTTTTACTGGGACAACATCAATGTTGCGATCGACGTTCAGACAAACGGAGATATGTTAGTCACCGAAACGCAAAAATATGTATTCACCGCAGCCTACAACAATGAACGATATCGCTATATTCCTTTAGATAAAGTCGATGCAATTCAAGATGTGACCGTTACCGAAAACAATCAAATAATTCCGAGTAGCACTGGAACTGAAAACAATCAACTTTGGATTCGTTGGCAACATGAATTAAAACCGCCAGACTCACATATTTTTGTCATCAAATATCGCGTGGTAGGTGGATTGCAGCTAGAAGGTGGGAATACTTTAGTTTATTGGAAAGCCATTGCAGCGGGTCGGAAAGCGCCAGTTAATACTGGAAAAGTTACGGTGAAATTACCAGATGCTTTGTCAGGGAAAGTTCTCTCCTTTACGAATTTTGGTGCAGCAGCAGTTCCTCGTCAAGTAGATACTAAGACATTTGAATTTGTCGCAAGTCAGGCTATTCAACCCGAACAAGAATTAGAAGTGCAGATTGCATTTCCCCAGGCAATTCTGAATATACGTCAACCTACTTGGCAACAAAATGGTAATCAATCTCAATCTACTTCGGAAAAAGCGGGCTTTCCCATGATTTTTGTAATGTTTTGGTTCGGGTTTGTGATGTTTTCGATTAGTGGCAGTGCTCGCAGTGATAGTCTTAGTAGCGGTGGTAGCGACTATGACAGTGGCGGCGGTGGTGGCGGTGGCGGTGGCGGTGGCGGCGGTGGCGGTGGTGGCGGTGGTGGCGGTGGTGGCGGTTGATGTCAACGGGACTTACGCCACAATCAAAGAAACCGGGTTTTTAGCTAATCTGTGGGTTATAGCGAAGTATTTCGGAAAAAACCCGGTTTCTGACTATCCGTTGATATATTGATATCACCCAAATTTAGGAGACGGCAGTGCCGTTTCCCTACAAATAATCGGGTAGGGAAATGGCATTTCCGTGTCCGAATTTGCTTGATTTTGAGATAAACCGATCGCACTCCCTACAAAATCATATTCAAAATATGACTTTTATGAACATAATTCATGACTTTAATGAATTGACTCCACAAGATAACTGTTGAATAATTGTAGTCAACACTTATCTTGTGGAAATCCTATGATAAATAAACGACTCCTCAAAAAAATAGTTTTTTGCTTAATGGCTTCATTAAGCCTACTGTTAGTCACAGTAACTCATGCAGCAGCCCAACAACTACCGTTCTACTGGGACAACATCAATGTTGCGATCGATGTTCAGACCAACGGAGATATGTTAGTTACGGAAACGCAAAAATATGTATTCACAGCAGCATACAACAATGAACGGTATCGCTATATTCCGTTAGATAAAGTCGATGCAATTCAAGATGTGACCGTTGCCGAAAATAATCAAATAATTGCCAGCAGCACGGGAATTGAAAACAATCAACTTTGGATTCGCTGGCAACATGAATTAAAACCACCAGACTCACATACTTTTGTCATCAAATATCGTGTGGTAGGTGGATTGCAGTTAGATGGTGGGAATACTCTAGTTTATTGGAAAGCGATTGCAGCGGGTCGCAAAGCGCCAGTTAATACGGGAAAAGTTACGGTGAATTTACCAGATGCTTTGTCAGGCAAAGTTCTCTCGTTTACGAATTTTGGTGCAGCAGCAGTTCCTCGTCAAGTAGATCCGAAAACCTTTGAATTTGTGGCAAGTCAGCCTATTCAACCCGAACAAGAATTAGAAGTGCAGATTACATTTCCGCAGGCGATTCTGAATGTACCTACACCTGGTTGGCAACAAAGTGGCAACCAGGGAGGAGAAGGCTCTTTCATAAATAACATAATGGGTGTAATCGGTTTTTTGCTAGTTGGTTTGGTATTGTTTATGTCCGTAGTGTTTTTTCCGTTGATGATTCTTCTCTTTGTGTTGACTTTCAGCGTCATTATTTACCAAGGAATCAAGAAATCAATCAATGATCGACAATGCCCTGAGTGCAAAACGTTCAATCTTAAACGGACTTATCAAGTTTTGATTCCTGCAACTACTAGCACTTCAGGAAACAGGTATGTTACCCATCACTGTGGAAACTGCTCTTACCATCAGGAGTACGAAGAAGTAATTCCAGTCATTATCATTAGTAGCGGTGGTGATGGCGGTGGTGGCGGCGGTGGCGGCGGTGGTGGCGGTGGTGGCGGTGGCGGCGGTGGTGGTGGTGGTGGTTGATATCAACAGGAGTTACGCATCACAACCAAAGAAACCGGGTTTTTAGCTAATCTATGGATTATAAACGAAGTCTTTCGGAAAAAACCCGGTTTCTGGCCACCCATATTCCAAATATGACTTTTATGAGCATAACTCATGACTTTAATGAATTGACTCCAACAGAAATCTATTGAATACTGATTGTAGTAAACAAATTTCCCGTACCTTTTCGCTTAAAGCAGCTTAAAAACTATGACTAAATCACGTTGGCTTCGCAAGCTTTTACCCTTAGCAGCATCTTTCGCAACCACGATCGCACTAGCAGGCACTTTTGCCCCACCAACTCCCGCACAAACCAATCCGCCACCTCCCCAACCCCAACCAGTCCAACCAGCGACAGAAGAAGGTTTTACCATCCCGATTTGGATCTTTCCCGTAGGCGCAATGTTCCTTGTGTTCATGTTTATCCCCAAAATTGGTTGGACTTTGGGCTTAATTGCGATCGGCGAACGAGAAGTAGGCATTGTTACCAAGAAATTCTCCAGTAAAAACTTGCCATCCAGTAGATTAATTGCACTCGATGGCGAAGGAGGTTTGCAAGCAGATACCCTTCCTCCCGGCTGGCATTTTGGTTATTTTCCCTGGCAATATAGCGTTCGCAAAGAACCTGTTGTTGTAGTCCCTCAAGATGAAATTGGTTTAATTATTGCTAATGACGGAGCCACCATTCCTTCCGATCGCATTTTAGGCAAAGTCGTCGATTGCGACAACTACCAAAATGCTCGCAAATTCCTCACCGACGGTGGCGAAAAAGGACGGCAACTAGCAATTCTCACTACTGGTACTTATCGAATCAATACGGCTGTATTTGAGGTGATTACTTCAGCTAATGCCGCTGCAAAAGGTATGCAGCCATCAGAACTTCATCTATACAAACTTGCTCCGGATCTCGTGGGAATCGCCAACGTGCTCGACGGGGTTCCGATTGATGAAGGTGAAATCGCTGGGCCGATTATTCCCGGTCACGACAACTTCCAAAAAGCGCAATCCTTCATCAAAGGTGGCGGGCGCAGGGGCTTGCAAGAACAGGTAATTTTATCCGGTTCTTGGAACCTGAACCCTTGGTTTGTGAAAGTTGAAGAGGTCAAAATGACCGAAGTGCCGATCGGCTATGTCGGCGTAGTCATTTCCTATGTGGGAGAATCGCACAAAGATGTAAGTGGTGTGGCTTTCACCCACGGAAATCTTGTCAACAAAGGTGATAAAGGCGTGTGGGTAGAACCGCTTTACCCAGGCAAACATCCGATCAATACAAAGGTGATGAAAGTCGAACTTGTTCCCACTACTGATGTAGTTTTAAACTTCACAACACGGTTCAGCGGAGAACACGGCTACGACTCGAAATTAAGCGCTTTGAAATTGCTTTCTTTTGACGGATTTACCTTTGAGTTAGAAGTTTTTCAAATCATTCATATCGGTACTTTGGATGCACCGAGAGTCATTTCGCGGCAAGGTTCGATGCAAAATCTGATTGACCAAGTGCTGCGTCCAATTGTGGGCAATTACTTTCGGAATTCGGCTCAAGAATATACGATTCTCGACTTTTTAATCGCACGCAGCGAACGCCAAGCAGAGGCCGCCGAACACGTCCGTCAAGCCCTACGTGCCTATGACGTGCAGGCTGTGGACACGCTGATCGGTTTGATTTCGCCGCCAGCAGAGTTGATGCAAACATTGACCGATCGCAAAATTGCTCAGGAACAGGAAAAAACCTACGAAGTACAGCGGATTTCAGAGTATCAGCGTCAAGAATTGGTGCGCGCAACTGCGATCGCCAATATTCAAAATCAGGTGGTAGCGGCGGAACAAGGGGTGAAAATTGCTCAATTGAGTGCAACTGCTGCGATCGAACACGCAAGTGGTGAAGCAGAAGGGATTCGGTTAATGGGACAAGCAAAAGCGGATGCTTATCAAGTTGGTGTCAACGCTCTCGGTACGCAGAGTTACACGCTATTGCAATTGATGCAAGCGGTTTCGGATGGTAGCGTTCGCGTTGTTCCCGATGTCACAGTCAATGGTAACGGCGGTAGTGGGGGTTTGTTGGACGGTTTGATGGCAATGTTGCTGCGGAATGAAACCAGTAAAAATGAAGAAAATGGAGCACAATCACCCGTAATTAATGTCAAGAAGTCTAAGTCTGTTGTTGTGGAACATGTGGCCGAATCACCAGTAGTAAAAGTGCATTCGGTGGAGTCGCCGGAGTCTCCTAATCATTCGCCAGTTGCTCAGTCTGTGGCTGTTGCTGAGACTGATATTGATGCAGCATTTGGTGAATTGTTAGATATTTGAGTTGAGTGTAATTGGTAGAGAGGACGACTGTCCTCTCTGAAGGCTTTTTGTCTAAAACTTTACTATTTAGGGAATTAGAGGTGCAAAATTATGAAGTTTATGGTTATGCAGAAATACGTGAATTTGTCAAGGTTGGTGGCGGTAGTTGCTTTTAGTGCGATCGGTCTATCATCATGCGGAAATATATCTTCTTTGTCATTTCCACAGATGCGATCGGGAAACAAAACATTTGGTGATTGGTGTCGCGAAAAAGATTCTTTAAGTCCTGAAACTCAAATTACTGTTGAAGTGATGTTGGAACAAGCAGGAACTATTGAGTGCAATGCAGCCAATCGGAAACTTTCGAGTCTCACGCAACTCGATCTGGGCGACAATAAAATCACTGATATCAAACCATTACAATCCTTGACTAAACTGACTGACCTCGAACTTAGCAATAATCAAATTATTGACATCAAACCATTGCAATCATTGACCAACCTAACAGAACTCAGGCTTAGTGGTAATCAAATCAGCGATATCAAACCATTACAATCCTTGACTAACCTGATGTGGCTCACTCTTAACAACAATAGAATCAGCGATATTAAACCATTACAATCTTTGACTAACCTGGGTTGTCTCATCCTCAGCGACAATAAAATCAGCGATATTAAACCATTGCAGTCTTTGACTTACCTGATGATACTAGACCTTGATAATAATAAAATTAGCGATATCAAACCATTACAATCTTTGTCTGAACTGGATCAGCTCTATCTCAAAAACAATAAGATCGCTGACATTAAACCCTTACAATCTTTGACTTACCTGCGTTACTTAAGGCTTGTAAATAATAAAATAAGCGACGTTAAACCCTTGCAATCTTTGACTAAACTGAAAGGAGCCTTTCTCAAAAATAATGAAATAAGCGACATTAAACCCTTAAAATATTTGACCAAACTGACTGAACTCGATCTCAACAACAATAAAATTAGCGATATCAAACCATTGCAATCTTTGACTAAACTGACTAAACTCTACCTCAATAACAATAAAATTAGTGACGTTAAGCCCTTGCAATATTTGACTAAACTGACTGAACTCGACCTCGAAAAAAATCAAATCAACGATATCAAACCTTTAGAATCTTTGACTAAACTGACTCAGGTCAAACTGGGTTCAAATGCCGTTGCCCTTCTAGGATTATCTGGAAATAGACCTTCCCCGTCAATTACCCAGAAGCAACCAAAAGATACTCTACGCACATTTGCAGATTGGTGCCGCGCTCAACCTTTTTTGAGTCCCAAAGATAAACATACTGTTGAGGTACTTTTAAAAAAAGCAGGGACTACTGAGTGCAATTCCGCTAATCAAAAACTTTTGAGTCTTACCAAACTCGAACTCAGATTCTATCAAATCAGTGACATCAGACCGCTAGAATCTTTAATTAAACTGACTGAACTCGATCTGGGCGACAATAAAATCACTGACATCAAACCCTTGCAATCCTTAACTAACCTGACTAAACTTTTAATCCACAAAAATCAAATCAGCGATATAAAGCCGTTGCAATCCTTGACTAATCTGACTAATCTCGGTCTCAGCGATAATAAAATCAGTGATATCAAACCATTGCAATCTTTAACCAAGCTGACTAATCTCGGTCTCTACAATAATAGGATCGGCGATATCCAACCATTGCAATCTTTGACTAACCTCACTGAACTCGGTCTCGACAACAATCAAATCAGCGACACCAAACCATTACAATCCTTGACTAACCTGACTATGCTCAGTCTCAGCAACAATAAAATCAGCGATATCAAACCATTGCAATTATTAACTAAATTGACTGTACTCAGACTCAGTGATAATAAAATAAGCGACATTAAAAGTTTAGAATCTTTAACTAAGCTGATTAATCTAGATCTAAGTAACAATCAAATTAGCGACATCAAACCGCTAAAATTTTTGAATAATTTGACTCTTCTCATCCTTGATCACAATCAAATCAGCGATATTAAACCGCTAGAATCTTTGACAGATCTGACTGATCTTATCCTTAATCACAATAAAATCAGCGATATCAAGCCCTTACAATTCTTGACTAAACTAGATTGGCTACACATTGATGACAATAAAATCAGCGACATCAAACCATTGCAATCTTTGACTAAACTGACAAAACTCCGACTTAGCGGAAATCCGATCGCCCCCAAAACTTGTCCTCTCAAGCCAGAGTCTATCTGCAAGTGGTAATCATCAACTAAACCATAAAACTTTCTCTCGTTCCCAGGCAGAGCCTGGGAATACCTATCTGGAGGCTAGGCCTCGAAACAATATGGTAATATCGACATTGCCGAATTATTTAAGCAGTCTAGGGTCAAATATCTATGGACTTTTACATTGAATTAGAATAATTTTTATGATAAACTGGAATCAGTCGATTAAGGAGAGAGTTGTGTATGATCGCGCAAGTTGAAACCAAAACCTACACGGCTGAAGAATATCTAGAAGCTGAAGTCAATTCTGTGGATCGGCATGAATTTATCAATGGGGAGATTATTCTGATGGCTGGCGGTTCACCGGATCACAATGAAATTGCCCTTAATTTAGGTGGGGCGCTGAAACTGGCGTTAAAAGGGAAACCATATCGGACTTTTAGTTCGGATCAACGGCTTTGGGTTCCCCAGCTTAATAATTACACTTACCCGGATTTGATAGTGGCGGCGAAACCGATCGAACTTCAATCTGGACGCACTGATACAATTACCAATCCCCTGCTGATTGCTGAAGTGCTATCTAAAGGTACTAGAGCTTACGATCGCGATGATAAGTTTGCTGCTTATCGCAGTATTCCGAGTTTTCAGGAGTATTTGTTAATTGACCAATATCGGCTACAGGTGCAGCAATATTCTAAAACTGACGCGAATAAGTGGATTTTTTCGGAATATAGCTGTGCGGGCGATCGAGTTGCATTAACTTCTATTCCTGTGGAATTTTCTGTGGCAGATTTGTATGAAAATATTGAGTTTGATGTGACACCAAATCCGGCTTAAATATCGAGGCGGATTTGGTTTGTATTGGAGCAGTTTTAACCGCCCACTCTGATTAATCGATCGCCCCTGAGTCCCTAGATCTCACCAACAAACCATATTTCGGGGCAAAAACCATCGCCAACACAAACAGCAGCGTTTGCAGCACCACAATACATCCGCCTGTCGAACCATCAATGTGATAGCTGATATAAGTTCCCATTACGCTAGAAAATACTCCCGAAGTCATCGCAATTAGCGTCATATGGTCAAAATTATCACTCAATAAATACGCCGTAGCCCCCGGAGTTACCAACATTGCTACTACTAAAATAATCCCGACTGTCTGAAGTCCCGCAACTGCTGTCAGCGATAGCAAAGACAGCAACACGTAATAAAGGAAAGTGATATTTAAACCGATCGATCGCGCGTGAGTCGAGTCAAAACAAAACAGGATTAAATCTTTGCGTAAAATTGCCAGCGTCACTAAGGTAATGACACTAATAATCACAGTTTGAACAATATCTGAATCGGAAATACCTAAGACATTGCCAAATAAGATATGCGTTAAGTCGATCGAACTTCTGACTTTAGAAATTAACACCAAACCAAAGGCAAAAAATCCAGTAAACACTAAACCAATCACTGTATCTTCTTTAACGCGAGTTTTTGCTTTGATAAAGCCGATCGCAATTACGGAGCCCACGCCAAACAAAAACGCCCCCACCGCCAAAGGAATATTCAGCACATAAGCAATCACAACCCCCGGCATCACCGCATGGGAAACCGCATCGCCCATCAAAGCCCATCCCTTCAAAGTCATATAGCACGAAAGCGCCGAACAAACAATCCCTACTAAGGCGCTGACTAAAATCGCCTTCACCATAAATTCATGCTGCAACGGTGCGGTAAACCACTGAATTAAGTCCATTATTGCTTCTCCCGATTCACTTGAGTTAACCGACTTTTTGCAGACGAAAAATCACCAACCGAACCGCCAAAGGTGCGGGAAAGATTTTCTTCTGTAAACACTTCTGAGGTGTTGCCGTAGGCGAGAATACTGCGATTAATTAATACTACTTGGTCGCAAAATGTAGTAATCGATTCTAAATCGTGAGTTGAAACCAGAATTGTATGGCCTGTTTGACGCAATTCCATCAGCAAATCAATCATCATTTTCTCGGTTTTGATATCAACTCCGGCGAAGGGTTCATCTAGCAGTAAAACCTTTGCTTGTTGCGCCAAAGCCCGCGCAAAAAAGGTGCGTTTCTTTTGTCCCCCGGATAACTCTCCGATTTGGCGATCGCGCATGGGCCACATTTCCACCCTTTCCAAGCTTTCTCGCACCGCTTGTTTGTCGATCGAACGCGGAATCCGCAACAGATTCATGTAGCCGTAGCGCCCCATCATCACCACATCATAAACGTTCACCGGGAAATTCCAATCTACCTCTTCCGACTGAGGCACATAGGCAACCAGATTGCTTTTTTGCACTTGACGGATCGGCAAGCCATTAATTAAAATTCGTCCGGTGTTTGGCTTCACAAACCCCATAATTGCCTTAAACAGGGTTGATTTTCCCGCACCATTCATCCCCACCAAACCGCAAATTGTCCCCGCTTTAAGTTGCAGAGAGGCTCTGTGCAAGGCTACTTTACCATGATAAGCAACCGTGACATTTTCAATGTCAATACTGATTCTATCCATACCAATTTCTCCAAATTACCAAATTACCAATGCCCAATGCCCTATCCCCCATTACCCTGTAGTCCTTTTATCAAAGTATTGACGTTGTATTCAAGCATCTTAAGGTAGGTTGATGCAGGGCCTTCCGATGGAGAGAGGGAATCGACATAAAACACCCCGGCAAATTTTGCCCCGGTTTCCTTTGCTACTTGAAGCTGTGCTTCGTTGCTGACGGTACTCTCGCAAAATACGGCGGGGATTTTGTTTGCTTTGACTGTATTAATCACCCGTTCAACTTGTTTCGGTGTAGATTGCTGTTCGGCATTTACAGGCCAAATATAAACTTCTTTCAAGCCGTAGTCGCGCGCAATGTAAGAAAAGGCGCCTTCACAACTTACTATGTAGCGTTTTTCTGGCGGAATCGCTGAGATAGCTTGTTTGAGCTTTTCATCGATCGCTTCAATTTGCTGACTGTATTTTGTCGAATTCGCTTCATAGGTTGCAGCATTGGCTGGATCGGCATTTGATAAAGCTCTGCGAATATTTCTAACGTAAATTAAGGCATTTTTAGGTGACATCCAAGCATGAGGATTCGGTTTACCTTTGTAGGAATCTTCGGCAATATTAATGGGATTGATTCCTTCGCTGACAGTAATGCGAGGAACTTTTGGCAAACTGTTATAAAATCGAGTTGCCCAACGTTCTAAATTCAATCCGTTATCCAAAATTAGACTAGCACCTTGCCCTCGTTTTAAGTCGCTAGGAGTGACTTCATAGCCGTGAATTTCCGCCCCAGGCTTTGTGATGGATTGAACAGTTAGCTTGTCACCAGCGACGTTCTGCGCCATGTCTGCCAGCACCGTAAAGGTGGTGAGAATGACTTTTTTGTCTTTTCGGAACCAATCGGTGGCAGTAGGGCTAGAATCTCGATTTTGATTGGTTTGAGGCTCTACCGTCGTCTGAGTGTTGCACGCGGTGACGCACACTCCCAGCAACAGCCCCAATCCAATCATCTGATATTGTTTCCAAACGGGAGAGGAGAGGAGAGATAGGGGGAAAGGGCGAGATGGAGTCATAATTTGACGCTTTTTGAGCATATATTCCAAAATGCTAGCTAAATTTGCCACAGATTACGGCAGACAGCCCGATCGACTATCGCTAATTTTCATAATCTTTTCATTATTTAAATTTATCACAGAATCGGGGAAAATGAAAGAAGCATGAACAGTGAGGGTAAATAGGCGATCGGATCAGCAAAATAGACTCTTCAGTGAGAAGCCTGTTTTGGGGAGACGCGATGCCTACCCACAAGTTTTGAATATGATAAACTTAAATAGATCGCTGATTGAAAAGTGTATAATTGCTGAGGTATTATAGTTGGTTGCGGAAAAAGATTACCAAAGAATGATTCAATCATTCTTTGGGATGAGTTACGAACTCTATGGAACAATATCGAGAATCGTAGCACTCCAGGATGGGACGCGGGTAAAGCCTTTGAGTACCTGATTATCCGAGCATTTCAACTTGATGGTGCAGAGGTAAAATGGCCTTACAGCGTGACACTTTTTGATGAGGTAGTCGAACAAATTGATGGCGCTGTCCATTGTGTGGGACTTTCTTGTTTAGTTGAAAGCAAAGATTTTGCAGACAAAACAGTTGATCTTACTCCTATTGCTAAACTTCGCAATCAACTTTTACGTCGTCCCGCAGGTACAGTTGGATTAATTTTTAGTCGTACTGGGTTCACCAATGCGGCTGTTAGCCTTTCATACTTTTCGCTGCCACAGGCGATTCTGATGTGGAATGGAGCAGAACTAAAATATGCCTTAGAACAGGAAAAAATTTGCGAACTATTAACTTTAAAATACCGTGCCTGTGTAGAAGAAGGATTGCCTAATTACAACGTTATCGAGGGAGATATTCAATGATTACTTACATTCTTTGTGAAGGGGCTTTTGATGCACAACTACTTAAAACTGTGCTACCAGAAAATTTACTCACTGATGTGGGAGTTGTTGTTGGTGGTAAAGTATATAATATTAAGTCACTAGCTATGTCTTTAATTGTGCGGCGGCGAGTACCAGTTCTGATCGTATTTGATGCAGATTCAGTAGTACCGGAGTTAGTTGAATTACGTCGCAACGATATTGAAGAAATACTTGAATTTGTAGCGGGTAAGACACCATTTAAAGTAGTTTCTGCTGTTCCTGAAATAGAAATTATCTTTTTTCAAGATGTCTCTTTGCTTTCGCGGTTGATAGGATACATTCCTCCTCAAGATGTACTTGACTTGGCAGTTTGTCAACCTAGAAAAGCTTTAGAAGAATTGATTGCCCGATCAGAAAATATTCACGATCGCTCACAAATAATCGATCATTTGACTAATGAAGATATTGAGATTTTGCGATCGTCTTCAGTTATGCAGGAGATTGTTCACTTTCTTGATTCTGTACGTGAAACAGTAGCAGCTACTTTATAATACTCTAATTAATAACTTTGTTAATTTGAGTATAGATATTGTATGATTGGCGATTCACTTCCTGGTTGCAGGCTAATGCTTATTTGCAACAGCTAAAACTAGAGGAAAATACTGTTTCAAGTCTGCTCGAAATCATTGCCACCTACGAACTCAACTATGTAATTGTGTTTTTGTCGATCACGAATGACAAGAAAATTTGGGATTTTGTGGCAAAAGTTGGCAATTTATGCGGTTCGCGTGCTATTAACATATATGCAAG
Organism: Microcoleus sp. PH2017_28_MFU_U_A; assembly: GCF_020738035.1. Classification (NCBI taxonomy): domain Bacteria; kingdom Bacillati; phylum Cyanobacteriota; class Cyanophyceae; order Oscillatoriales; family Microcoleaceae; genus Microcoleus; species Microcoleus sp. PH2017_28_MFU_U_A. The sequence goes on along the minus strand of NZ_JAEQCX010000051.1, from coordinate 18,719 downwards.
CACTGGGAAGAATTTTAACCCTCCCGGAAATCCTAAAGTTTATTCAATTCTCCCTATGCCGAAATCACCATCAATCGAAATTTCCAAAGTAACTCGCTACCAAAATGCAGCGCTGAATTACTATTTGGGCTTGACAGAATCTCCCTATCTTCACTATGGCTATTGGGAAACCTTACCTGTGCCCGCTGATGAACTAACACTCGCGCGGCTACGCATCGCCCAGCAAGCTTATACGGATAAGTTGTTAGATTTTATCCCGAAAGACATTAAGACTGTCCTAGATGTAGGATGCGGGATTGGGGGAAATGCGGCTTATTTGCTCGATCGCGCTTTTGGAGTCGAAGGACTAGCGCCCGATCCGTTCCAACAACAGCGCTTTCTGAAGTGTACAGGCGATCGCGCCATCTTCCACCTCACCAAATTTGAAGACTTCCAAGCCACCCATTCCTACGATTTAGTCCTCTTTAGCGAAAGCAGTCAATATATGTCTGCTGTCGATATAGCTAAAGGTGCGGCGGCGGTGCTCAATCTTGGAGGATACGTACTGCTTGCGGATATGTTGCGCTCTAATCGTGATTATACAGAAGGAATGTTTTCTAACTGTCATGTTGTGGAAGAACTGGAATCTGCATTGATGCAAGCGGGGTTTAATTTAGTAAAAGCTGAGGATATTTCTGCTCATATTGTACCAACAATTGATTTGTATGTCGATACTTTCCGCAGGTATGGACTGAACACAATGATTTATGTTGCAGATTTAATTTCGATCGCGGTTCCGCCGATTCATAAAATTCTGCGTTGGATATTTCGCCGCTGGTTTAAGAAATTGGTGGTTGAAGGATTGGAGGCGAGTCAACTATTTGAAAAGCATCTTTGTTATGAGATTCAACTTTGGCAGTTGAGAGAAAAAGATGAACGCAGCAAATAGAAGATTGGGCGGTTGAAACCGCGTCTATACAAATTGCTGTCATTGTCATTGCGAGCTCCTAGCGAAGCAATCGCATAATCTCGGGGATTGCTTCGCTAAGAGCTCGCAATGACATATTAACGTATGACAGTATTTAAATTTAATTTTTGTGCGGGCTAGAAGCCCACCCCACAAATCCCAATTACCAATTACCAATTACCAATTACCAATTACCAATTACCAATTACCAATATATGTCTCAATCAATTCTAGAATTCGATCGCACTTTTTACTCATATCCGTGCACTTCGCGAGTAGCAATTCACGATTTAAGCCTCAAAATCCCCGCCGGGAAGCGCTGCGGGCTCATCGGTCAAAACGGCTGCGGCAAAACCACCTTGTTTCTGCTAGCAAATGGCTTGTACCAACCGCAACAGGGAATCATTCGCTGGGAAGGCGAACCGTTTCGTTACGATCGCAAATCTCTCATGAAACTGCGCCAACAAATCGGACTCGTCTTTCAAAATCCCGAACATCAGTTAGTTGCTTCCACAGTCGAAGAGGATATCTCCTACGGATTGTACAATCTAGGATTGCCAGAATCCGAAATTGCTCAACAGGTAAAAAAGGCGATCGAGCAATTCAACTTAAGCGAACTCGCCCGCGAACCAATCCACAACCTTAGTTTAGGACAAAAAAAGCGCGTTTCCATCGCCGATATCATGGTACTCAAACCCAAACTGCTGCTGCTAGACGAACCTACCGCCTATCTCGATCCGCGCCACACCAAACAACTGATCGGTTTGCTGCAACAAATTCACGCAGCCGGAACCACCATACTTTTAGCAAGTCACGACCTCGATTTCATCTATCGCTGGGCCGATTGGGTGTTTGTGATGGATTGCGGAAAACTGATTCTAGAAGGCACACCCGAAGCCGTTTTTGCCCAGCGGGATGTCTTGGAACAATTGCAACTTGGCGTACCGCTGGCGATCGAGCTAATCGACCAAATAAAGGATCTCATTGACAAAAATCCTAACTCAAAACTGCCCGCTTTCGAGGAATTGCAACAACAAATTTTACAAACCCGCAGACTGCTGTAAAAACCTGTAAAAAACCTTTATGTAAGGTGTCCATTGTGTACCTACTCAAATCAACTGCCAAGGGTGCATCTGGTTTTTGAAGCCTGAAGAAGCATGACCGTATATAAGTTATTAGTTATAATCCCATATTGACTGCGGTCATGCTTCGCCCCTACGGATATATTTGCCTTGCACAGGTCGCTGCACCCACTGTCAACTGTCAACTGTCAACTGTCAACTGTTTAACGATCGTACCAAAGTTGCAGCGCCAACCGATGAACTTCGCGCCAACTAACATTTTTAAGTCTGGCAATTTCCGCACAATCTTCGTATTCCGGCTGTACGTTAACAATCGTTTCTCCCGACTTAGCAACTTTTATTTGCACTTCGCCGTATTCTGTTTGAACTTTCTGGATTTCTCTATCCAAAATAGTTCTCTGTTGAGTCGATCGCCTAATTCCCAGAGTAGTAGTCTCTCGAAACATCACAGCTTCGCAAGCATCCTGAAATTCGGGATGACAAATCACACTTAACAAAACCCCCAGCCGCGACTTTTTCATCACAATTGGTGTAGTAAAAACATCCAGAGCTCCGGCGAGAAACAAAGCATCAAAAACATAGCCGATCGCCTGCGGGTTTAAATCATCAATTTGCGTTTCCAAAACACAGACTGTTTCTTGGGAATGGGGCATTGGGGATGGGGCATTGGGCATTGGAAATTGGTTAAATACTTCCTTCTTCCCTCTTCCTTCTTCCTTCTTCCCTCTTCCTTCTTCCTTCTTCCCTCTTCCTTCTTCCTTCTTCCCTCTTCCTTCTTCCTTCTTCCCTCTTCCTTCTTCCTTCTCCCTTCTTCCTTCTTCCTTCCTACCAATCCAGAGGCGCAAAATATTAGGAATTGCCAGATTTCGCGAACCTGCACCCAAACCAATTAGCTGAACTTGCATCGGTGGCGGCGGGCCAAAAGCAGAGGCGAGAGTACAGGCGATCGCAGTTCCTGTAGGAGTGCACAATTCGCGATCGATTCCATTACTATAAACCGGTACTCGGTGCGTTTCCCACAACCGCATCACAGCAGGCGTAGGTACAGCTAACCTACCGTGGGCCGCCTTCACCGTACCCCCACCAGTCGGCATCGGCGAAAAGTAAAACTCATCAATATCCAACCAATCCAAACCCAAACAAGTACCGACAATATCAACAAGTGCATCCGTAGCCCCCACCTCGTGGAAGTGAACCTCACTGGGGGGAATACCGTGTACGGCAGCCTCTGCATCTGCTAACTTGCCAAATACGGCCAAACTCCAAGCTTCCACCCGCGGAGGCAATTTTGCAGCGACGATAATTTGCTCAATTTCTGGTAAGTGGCGGTGATGAGTGTGGCTAATTTCCGCATCTGCTTCGCCGTGAGTGTGAGAATGTTCTTCCCCGTGATGGTGGTGGCGCGCATCGAAAGTCGGCGATTCAGTTTCCGAGGGATCGAGGGCGGAGTCAGCAGCCAGATTGTTTGATTTTAAAGGCAAATCCGCAGCTAAATCGACATAAAATTTAGTTGCTTGTTGAGTATTCCGGTGAACTAATTCGGCCCGCAATTGGTACTCAGTCGAAATGCCTAGTAAATGGAGTTTTTCGATTAGGTACTCTAAGGGAACGCCCGCGTGTACAAGAGCTCCGAGGCACATATCGCCAGCAATGCCGGTTGGGCAGTCAAAATAAGCTATTTTATTCATTATTAACAATTAATTTTCAACATTGATTGTTTTAGCACATTTGTCGATCGCCCACTTAGCCTGGAATATATTAACATGGCAATTATTTACGGACTCCATCCAGTTGCACCCCAGAAAGACCGAATCGAGAAGATTACAAAAGCTCTCAAAGATGGGGCCGTGATGCTTTATCCCACAGATACAGTTTACGCGATCGGCTGCGATCTCAACTCCAAATCTGCCGTAGAACGAGTCAGGCGGATCAAGCAACTATCCAATGATAAGCCTTTAACATTTATGTGTTCCTCATTGTCAAATATCACCGAGTATGCTGCCGTCACCGATGAAGCATACAGAATCATCAAGCGGTTAATCCCCGGGCCCTACACATTTCTGCTACCAGCTACCAAATTAGTGCCCAAATTGGTAATGAACCCAAAACGCAAAACCACGGGAATTCGCGTTCCCAACCACCCGCTTTGTTTTACACTTCTAGAATCTTTGGGAAATCCGATTATTTCCACATCTGCTCACATTACCACTGATGATGAAGGTGCTGCACCAGTACCTGCTGCAAAAGCAGAAAGCTTTGGCAAAGCTGAACTATTTGACTGTTTTTTAAAGTTAGTAGATATCATTGTCGATGATGATTCCGATCCAGGATATCAAGTTTCTACCATTCTCGATTTAACTGAAAACAAACCAATTGTCGTTCGTCGCGGTTTGGGATGGGAAGCGGCCGCCGCTTGGGAACAAGATTAAAAATTAAGAGGAATTAGACTTGAATTGCAAAACTCGCAAATTATCTTGAATTAATCTCCGTCCATTCTTCAACCCACGGAGGTGGGTTTGGTTTGTATAGACGCGGTTTCAACCGCCCGGTATTATATCATTCTTCAACCCACGGAGGTGGGTTTGGTTTGTATAGACGCGGTTTCAACCGCCCGGTATTATATCAAATTTAATTCAAATAACCCGTAGGGACACAACAACGTTGTGTCCTCTATCTTGACTTGTCTAAATCGTGGCTAAGAAACCTGCGAAAAAGACCTAAGCCTCCACCTTAACTCCTTTCCAAAAAGCAACATATCCTGCAATATTTTTAGCAGCATCTTTCGGAGTAGGATAGTACCAAGCAGCATCCTTATTAACCTGTCCGCCGACTTCAACACTATAGTAACTGGCAACACCTTTCCAACCGCAAGTAGTGTGAGTGCTGCTATCCTTGAAATACTCGCGGTTGATGGCATCCGCCGGGAAATAATAGTTATTATCTACCATTTCGCACTTATCGCTCTCGGCCAAAACGGCACCATTCCAAATTGCTTTCGGCATCGGTTTATCTGCTTAAATTGAGATTCTCAAATATTGTAACTGTATTTGTGCTCAAAAGACCTAGAATAAGGTTGAAGTCAACAACCAATTACTGCAAATGTCAGGGTCGAATCCGCCAACATCTCTCGCGCCCTCATCCCTCGAACAATCCCTCAAACATTTCTTTGGCTATGACTCTTTCCGCCCGGGCCAGCGGGAAATTGTCGAAGCTGCTTTACAACAACGCGATATGATGATTGTCATGCCGACTGGCGGTGGCAAATCTTTGTGTTTTCAATTACCGGCTTTGTTGAAACCGGGATTGACGGTGGTGGTTTCGCCGCTGATTGCCCTGATGCAAGACCAGGTGGAAGCTTTGCAGGATAATGGGATTGGGGCGACTTTTCTCAACAGCACTTTGAGCGCGATGGAAACCCGATCGCGCGAAACAGCAATTCTCGAAGGTAAAATTAAACTACTGTACGTTGCGCCCGAACGCTTGCTGGGCGAGAGATTTTTACCGTTTTTAGATATAGTAGCTTCTAAGTTAGGAATTTCGGCATTTGCGATCGACGAAGCCCACTGCGTTTCGGAATGGGGACACGACTTTCGACCAGAATACAGGCAAATGGAGCGAGTGCGCGATCGCTACCCAGACATCCCCATTATGGGACTAACAGCCACCGCCACCGAGCGCGTCCGCCAAGACATCATCCAGCAGCTAAACCTGCGAAATCCCTACATCCACGTCGCCAGCTTCAACCGCCCCAACCTATACTACGAAGTCCGCCAAAAAACCAAGCACAGTTTTGCCGAAGTCTTGCAAATCATCCAAAAAAAAGGCGGTTCAGGAATCATCTACTGCCTCAGTCGCAAAAAAGTTGACGAAGTTGCCTACAAATTGCAGCAAAGTGGCATCCAAGCCCTACCATACCATGCCGGAATGAGCGATGTAGATCGATCGACCAACCAAACCCGATTCATCCGCGACGACGTACAAGTAATGGTAGCAACAGTCGCCTTCGGGATGGGAATCAACAAACCCGACGTGCGATTTGTAATTCACCACGACTTACCCAAAAACCTAGAAGGATACTATCAAGAATCAGGCCGCGCAGGCAGAGACAACGAACCATCCCACTGCACCTTATTTTTCGGATTCGGCGATGTCAAAACCATCGAATACATCATCGAACAAAAACCCGACGAACAAGAACAAAGAATAGCCCGCCAACAACTACGGCGAGTAATCAACTACGCAGAATCCAGCGATTGCCGCCGCACAGTCCAATTAAGTTATTTCGGCGATTCATTTCCCGGCGATTGCGGCAACTGCGACAACTGTTGCAACAAAAAACCAGTAGAAGACTGGACGCTTGAAGCCATGAAATTTCTTTCCTGCATCGCCAGATGTCAAGAAAAATTCGGGATGAATCACATTATAGACGTACTGCGGGGTTCCAAAAGTCAAAAAATATTGCAATACCAGCACAACCAACTTTCTACTTACGGCATTGGCAAAGATAGAAGTGCAGACGAGTGGAAAAAGTTAAGTCGTTCGCTGATCAACCAAGGTTTTTTAGACGAAAAAACAGACGGCTTTCCCATTTTAAAACTCAACGAAAAAAGTTGGGAAATCATGAAACGCCAGCGCACAGTTGAAATCGCCATTGAAGCGCCGCGGGAAGTACAGGCAAGAACTCGCTCTTTAGCAGTAGAAGTAGAAGGCTTATTTTCCATATTGCGAAGTCTCCGCAAACAAATTGCCGACGAACAATTTGTACCGCCTTACGTAGTTTTTGCCGATAGAAGCTTGCGAGACATGGCAGAAAAACGCCCGCAAAATCTCACCGAATTTGAGGAAGTTTACGGCGTTGGTAGCAACAAGCGAGATAAGTACGGCAAAGTTTTCTTAGAGGCTATTCACACTTTTTGCAAAGAACAAGGATTGCCAATCGGTACAGCATCTGCTGATGTCGCAAATCTTCCCACTCTTGCTAATGCTCCATCTTATTCGCAGATGCAAACCTGGGAATTATACCGCCAAGGTTTGACGGTTCAAGCCATAGCCAATGCGCGGGGCATGAGTCCGACTACTATTGCGGGACATCTGGTAGAATTGATGGATATGGGTCGGGAAGTTGATATAAATTTGTTAGTAGAATCGGAAAGCCAACAGGCAATTGTACAAGCAATTGAAGTTGTTGGAGATGAGAGATTGAGAGTAATTTATGAGTATTTGCAAGAACGTTATACGTTTGAGGAAATTAAGTTTGTCCGCGCTTGGTGGCGGCAAAATTATGTCAGCTTTTAACCGCAGATGTCGGCGGATTAACGCTGATGGACGCAGATGATTAATAGATAGGAGCGGAAAATGAGAATTAAGAAAGTAGCTTTTTGCGATCGTGTATTAGAGTGGCGTTTTGAACCAATCTATTTTTCCAATCTTGCCTTGCTAGTTGGGGTATCTGGCGTTGGCAAAACTCAAATACTCAAAGGAATTTCGAGGTTAAAAGAGATAGCAAATGGTGCTTCATTAAATGGCTTAGCGTGGGATATCACATTTTCGACAATAGATGATGATGTGGAGTACCAATGGCAAGGCGAGTTTGAAACGAAAAAAAATCCTGTCATAATTCCTAATCAGGCAGACGAAGCCAGTAACTTTAGGATTGTCCGCGAGCATTTATCTAGAAATGGAGATACAATTATCGAAAGAAACTCTACTGAAATCAAGTTTAAAGGTAACACAACGCCCAAATTATCACCTTTTCAAAGCGCAGTACAAATCTTAAATCAAGAGGAAGATATTTTACCTGTTCAGCAAGGTTTTAATAAAATCATTTATAGTGACAATCTTAGTGTTTCTTTTAATGAAGTTTTTGGTATGCCTCACAGGGTAATATCGATATTTTCAACTAATATTTTCTCACTAGATGATATCAAATCAAGTAATTTACCAATTTTAATCAAAATTGCTTTAATTGCTCGCCATCACCCAGATACTTTTCATGAAATCAAACGCAAATTTATAGATATATTTCCTCAAATTGAAGATATTAAAATAGAAGCAGTCGAAAATGATGACAATCCATTATTTCCGAATTTTCCGATTCAGATCAAAGAGAAAAGTATCAATGATTGGATTTTGCAAAATAACATTTCGTCGGGAATGTTGAAAACGCTAATTCTCATTAGCGAACTGTACTTGTCGCCACAAGGAACTGTAATTCTGATCGATGAATTTGAAAACAGCTTGGGGATTAACTGTATCGATGTTGTTACCGATTTGCTCACGGAAAACCGAAATATTCAATTTATCCTCACCAGTCATCACCCGTACATAATCAACAATATCAGCATGGAATACTGGAAAATAGTAACTCGCAAGGGAGGTGTAGTAACGGTAACTGATGCGAAAGATTTGAACCTGGGAAAATCTAGGCATCAGGCTTTTACACAATTGATTAATCTCGAAGAATATAGCGAAGGAATTAAAGTTGAATGAATTTATATTTTTTAGTCGAAGGGATGCAATCGGAGAGAAAAATTTATCCAGCTTGGCTAAGTCATCTGTTGCCTGAATTAACACGAGTTCAGAGTTACGATGAGGTGAATGAAAAAAATTATTACCTGATTAGTGGTGAAGGATATCCATCATTATATGATTTTATTCCTCCTTCGATTGAGGAAATTAACTTAAGTGGAAAATACAACTATTTTGTAGTGTGCTTTGATGCGGAAGAAAATACTGTTGCGGAAAGGTACGCAGAAATTTATGATTTTTTAAATCAGGAAAAGCTAGTATTAAAAAATACAGAACTTGTGCTAATTGTTCAAAATCGCTGCTTGGAAAGTTGGCTTCTGGGCAATCGCAATATTTATTCAAGACATCCTCAACATTTAAGAGATCATCAAAGCCAACTTTTATTAGATTTATTAGATTATAATAAGTATTACGATGTTTCCATTGAGTGTCCTGAAAAGATGGGAAGATATCACAAATTTCATACTCACGCTCAGTTTCACGGAGCTTATTTGAGAGCATTATTGGTAGCTAAACATACCACATATTCTAAAACAAGACCCGGAGATGCACTCAAGCCCTTTTATTTGGAACAGCTATTGAAAAGAATTGAAGAGAAGCCAGAACAATTGACTACTTTTCGTCATTTTGTCGATTTTTGTAATAGAGTTAAATCTAAATTGCAGCATTAAATCGCAATAATTACAGAAATTACGCAGAACATCTAGTCGATCGCACCGATCGCTCTCTTAACTATCAAACAATATATCTTCAGGATATTGACAGAATTTATAAAATGTGTTGTTAACTCTCGAATTTTTGTGAAACTAGCTATTTACCCGATCGCCCTTAAATCGCATACAGTCATATAATCCCGCGGATTGAGAGATAACGTGCATACAGTTCGTGGATAACAAACAAATTTACGCATCGATTTGACTCGCTAAAATCATTTGAATTTAATCTTAGCAAATTGCGAAGTATCTTGTCAACTCCGATTCACAGTACAATCGATCGCAATATTGCATATGAGGAATCCCTATGTCAGAAAAGTTTTCCACCGAAATTAGCGATCGCATCTGCACTCACATGAACGACGATCACGCTAGCGCCGTAGTTTTGTACGCTCAAGCCTACGGTGGCCAACCCGAGGCGACATCAGCTCAAATGCTCGCTATTGATGCCAACGGTATGGATTTAACCGCTCAAGTCAATGACGAAATAGTGCCAGTCAGAGTAAAGTTCGTAGGCGTAAGCCGGGGCGTAGCCATCGCACTTTAGTAGACGCCGAAGATGCTCACCACACTCTCATTGACATGGTGAAACAAGCCCGAAAAGTTGCTAAGTAGCCAAATTATCCCTATTCTGTTATAATTTCAAAGTTCGTTCGTAGTACGGACTTTAGTCCGTTTAAATCCTTGATATGGACTAAAGTCATTACTACAAACCTTGAGTCTGGTGAAATGATTAATAAGGACTAAAGTCCTTACTCCAAACAAAATATTTAATCAAGTTAAATTTACATCTAAGATATCAAATAAAATGACAGAAAAATACCCCAATTCTAAAGAATTAGATGCCCGAAATGGCAGTAAAAATAACCCTTTCGATGCCCTAATCAAGCGACTGGATTTGATGATTCGCGCCCGGTACTCCCTGCTGTACATTGTCGGCGCCGAAGAAGAACCAGTCGAAGCTGTAATTGCCCAAGTAGCGCTGCAAGTAACACCCGCGCGCCGAGTATTGTTCTGGGATATCGTGCGCGGCTGGGAAGATAACGGTTCTGGAAAAGGTTCAGTAATGGCAGCGCTCGATCGCATCGGCAAGACCGCTGTCGAAGAATATACTCTATTTGTACTCCGAGATTTGCACCCAATCTTGAAATATCCCTACAGCAGTACAAGTGCTCCTGTAATCCGGGAATTACGTAATTTAACCAGGGAATTGAAGCGCAGCAAAAAAACGATCGTCCTCACTTCTCACGCGCTAGAATTGCCGGAGGAATTGAAAGAAGAAGTAACAGTAATTGATTTCCCTTTGCCCAACATCCAAGAAATCAATCATTTAATTTCCCACGTTGTGGAAAAGCCGGAACAGTTGCAAGTTAGCGGCTTAGTAAAGGAACAATTAGTTAAAGCTTGTCAAGGTTTGAGCCGCGCTCGCATCGGGCGGGTTTTAGCTAAAGCTTTGGCCGCCAAACAGCAAATTAACGAGTCAGATATTGACGGAGTTTTGGAAGAGAAACAGCAAGCAATTCGCCAAACCGGAATTTTGGAGTTTTGCAACTCCCGAGAATCCTTAAAAAGTGTCGGCGGATTGGAGAATTTGAAGCAGTGGGTAAAGATGCGGCAAGATGCTTTTACTGACGAAGCCCGCCGCTACGGTATACCCAATCCTAAGGGCGTTTTGTTAGTAGGAATTCAAGGAACGGGCAAATCTTTATCGGCGAAAACTATTGCTTGTGAATGGCGTTTGCCGCTGCTGCGCTTGGATACTGGCAGATTGTTCGGCGGCATTGTCGGGGAAAGCGAAAGCCGGGTTCGGCAAATGATACAATTGGCAGAGGCGATCGCACCTTGCGTCTTATGGATCGATGAAATAGATAAAGCCTTCGGCAACATCATCAGCGGCGGCGACGGCGATTCGGGAACTTCGCGCCGGGTATTCGGCAGTTTGATCACTTGGATGCAGGAAAAAACTAGCCCAGTGTTTATCGTCGCAACTGCAAATAACGTGCGGATTTTGCCCGCTGAGTTGCTGAGAAAGGGCAGGTTTGATGAGATTTTCTTTTTGAATTTACCCTCGGAATCAGAAAGGCAAGATATTTTTAAGGTGCATTTACAGCGTTTGCGCCCCACTAGATTCCGCGACTTTGATTTGGCAATTTTGGCGAAGTCTTCTGAGAATTTTAGCGGTGCGGAAATTGAGCAAGTGGTGATTGATGGATTGTACCGGGCTTTTGGCACTTTTGTGAACGGGCAGCGCCGGGATTTGATGACGGAGGATGTTTTGAGGTCGATCGAGGATACAGTACCATTAGCTGCGATCGCGCGATCGCAAATTGAAGATTTGAAGCACTGGGCTGCCGAAGCAGGTGCGAGAACAGCTTCTAACGATACTCGATTGATTGATGAATTGAAGCGTTACAGCCGGCCGCTGGGTGAAGATGCGATCGATAATTAACTGAATTTCGGTTCGTAGTAAGGACTTTAGTCCTTAATTCAGAGGACTGAAGTCCGAACGATCAAACCGGGTGCATCTGGTTTTTGAAGCCTGAAGAAGCATGACCGCATATAAATTATTAGTTATAATCCCATATTTTCTGCCGTCATGCTTCGCCCCTACGGATATATTCGCTTGCATGGAGATGCACCCTACGAACCTTACTCGACGGTGATTATTCCGCAAACCGAACCTCCCCAGACGGATAACACCCTAATTCAACCATTAACATCTCAGTTACATTTCGTTACGATAAGGAAACAGAGAGCAAAAAACTCTCACCCATAATATCAGAGGTAGCCATTATGAACGGTACATTTCGCGTCGGCAACCTGTTTGGAATTCCCTTTTTTGTCAACGCTTCTTGGTTTTTAGTCCTGGGTTTAGTAACTTGGCAATACGGCGGCGCACTAGCAGCCCTGTTTCCCACATTAGGCCCCGTAGCGCCGTGGCTGCTAGGATTACTCGCAGCCCTGCTGTTATTTGCTTCCGTCTTAGCCCACGAATTAGGACACAGTTGGGTAGCTATCAAACAGGGAATTGGCGTGAAATCGATTTCGCTATTTCTGTTTGGCGGACTGGCTAATTTAGAAAGAGAATCGAAAACCCCAGCCGAAGCATTTTGGGTCGCCATTGCAGGCCCGTTAGTCAGCTTATTTTTGGCTGGTTTGTTAACAGTTATCGGCGTCGGTGCAGCCCTCACAGGCCCAGCCGCAGCCATCGTTCAACTTTTAGCTTCCATCAACCTAGCTTTAGCCTTATTTAACTTAATTCCCGGCTTGCCCCTCGATGGTGGTAACATCCTCAAAGCGATCGTCTGGAAGATTACCGGCAACCCTTACAAAGGCGTAATTTTTGCCAGCCGCGTCGGTCAAATCATTGGCTGGATTGCCATTGCTACAGGCATCTTCGGCAATATTTGGAATCTAGTAATCGGTTGGTTCTTGCTGCAAAATGCCGGTCAGTCTGCACAGTATGCCACAGTCCAAAATGAACTCGCAGGACTCACAGCCGCAGATGCTTTGACTGCCGAAAGCCCGATCGTCCCAGAAAACTTATCCCTCAGAGAATTTGCCAACAACTACGTCATCGGTAGCACTCACACCTGGCGCCGGTTCCTAGTTACCGATGATGCCGGACAATTGGTAGGTGCGATCGACCTTGACGACATGAAAACCATCCCCACCGGAAGCTGGCCCCAAGTTCAAGTTAAAGAGCTCGTGAAGCCGATCGAATTTTCCACCACCGTCAAACCCGAATTGTCCCTCCTCGAAGTCGTCACCCTCCTCGAACAACTCAAAGTCCAAGAACTCCCCGTCACAGGCGAAAACGGCGTCCTAGTCGGGCTTGTAGAAAAAGCTGAGATTGCCCGCCTCCTGCAAAGACGAGCTCAAGCAAACCCTGCTTGACACCCTCAGATACTTGACAAATAACAGTTAACCCCCTCGATTTGCCTTACCAAAAGGGCGATCGGGGGGCTTAACTGTAGCTACCCAAAAGTCAAGTAAAATACTAAATTATTAGCTGCAAAGCAGCAATAAATAACTATAATAGTGTATTGATCATCTGAGCGAGGACGGTATGCCATCTCAGAACGTTACCTCTCAATCCGAAACCCAAGAGTCAAAAGTTCTACCTACTCTAACAAACAATATATTGCCCGAGGCGCGATCGTCTCAACCAACAGCTCAATTACAAAAATCAGAGCTGACAGTTTTCGCAGCTCAAGAGATCGTTTACAAATTTTTCATATATCACATCAACAACTCGGAACCAGAAGTTAGTCTCCAGGAATTCAAAAAAATCTTTATAGAACTAATTGCTCCAGTTAACCCTAAATTAATTCAATCCCTATACATAATAATTGAATTTAACAGTCAACAAGAATTTAACAACTTATTTAAACGCTGCTCTTACATCTTATTAAATAACTGGATATCCAACAAACAATACGAACTTGCTCGGAAATTAATTACAATTATTAGCGAGAGAACCCTCAGCGAGCCTCACGCAGACAATATTCTCAAAAGACTGAAAGTGTGGCTGACAAACTTTGTCAGCAGCCAAGACTATGAAAACATCAAATTATTTGTATTGAAGTACGGCGACTACCGGCCCGTAGAAAAGCACTGGACTTCTCGCTATCAGCCTTATTTGCTAGCCACTCAATATCTCGATACTAAAAACACCCTCGAAGCACGCCAAACTGCCAAACTCTTGTCCCAGAAGTTAAAAGACAAGTATAAGTTTGACCTAGCAATGTATACATCTCGCTCTCAGTCAGCCACATTCAAATTTAAAAATTATCATAATCCCACACTTTTAGGAGAGGAAGCCCTGCGTTTAATCAAAATAATTTTGGTCAACCGAGGCTCGTTGAACTATCGCAGCTTAGCCAATCTTTTTATCAGTCACAGTCAAAATATTACCTACAAGCAGTTCAAGGAATCTCTGATTAAGTATTTATGTTATTACAATGAAAAAAAAAATAGTTCTGATATTTATCACCAACAACTCATCAATATTTTAGATAATTTTCATCCCCAGAATGACGAAGAAAGTTTGAACAGTAGCCTGTTGCTCAGAACTTGCAATTATCTAATCAAATGTTTGACAGTGGAAAATTCTGGGGAACCAACCGCCTTATTTCTAATTTTCGTGACTCAACTAAATCCTTTAACGCTAGCGATTTTGATGCTAAAGATAATTTTAATCTCACCGTATTCCCAAACCTACTTAGAACTTTGTTTTGCTCGATTAATTGAATACTATCAAGATAACTCCGCTGCTGAATGTCAGTGGCTAATTAAATTTTTAGAAGTTTGCCAGATTGCTCTAACTATTTATGGAGACAATGTTCAATACAATCTAGTGAATATGTCAGACAACAATCAAGAGGAACATTTGTTTATCGACCTCAATAACTGTCGAGTTTTTTCTCAACACAAACAAACACCCAAAAATCGAGATTAGTCATTAGCGCTGTCCCCGCTCGCGAACATTATTAGCGATGTATTCGTAGGGTGCGTCGCCATGAAAAATCCCTAAACTTAATCGGCAATCTGATAGCGACGCACCTTATACCAATTCACTATGAAGGTACACGCTCATACATGGTAAAGTAGAGGAGAGCAAATGTTGATTTTTTCGGGGAGAACTGGTATTAGTCATTAGTCATTAGGTGTACCCTACAGCTCAAATTTTGCAATCAAATCCAGTATCTTTTGATAATCAAAATTATCTAAATAATTCATCATAACTTCGGCAAAAATAGGATTATCGCTGCGAATTTCCTCAATTGTTTTGGCAATAAAATCGAAGTCAGCCTGATGGACTGCCTGTTTGAGATTGCGCGTCCATTCTGGGGAAACTTGCGGCTTAGAGTCCAACGTAAATATTGCAGCACTATCAGATATTTTTTCGGTAACAATAGTTGAACTCTCCGATACATTATTTACTGTAACATATTTATTGATAAGTTCAACAGGGCCGACTCCCGTCACAACTTGAATATCAAATTTGAAGACTGTGCCGCGTCCAACTTCGCTCTGGGCGGTAATGTCACCGCCCATTAATTTGATGAACTCGCGGCTGATACTTAATCCTAAACCTGTACCTTTTTGAACTTTTTGACCAGATGAACTTTGCACGAATAATTCAAATATACTGTCTAATTCCTCGGGGATAATTCCTAACCCTGTATCGGCAATTTCAAAGTAAATAAAAGCATTATTTTTTTGAGCTTCTGATAGATTGATATTATTATTTGGTTCTGGAGATATAGCTACTTCTATTCTGGGTCTTACTGTTACTGAAATTGAGCCTTTTTGGGTGAATTTAACGGCATTATCTAACAAATTAATCAGCACTTGTCGCAACTTAACATCATCAGCTTGTACGTACTGAGGAACATCGGGCGAGCGGTTGACAATTAATTGCAATTCTTTATTTTGTGCGGGAAGTTGAAACATATTTTGCACGTCGCCCAGCAAACGGTACAAGTCAAAGTTTTTTGGGTTGAGTGTCATGCGTCGAGCTTCAATTCTAGATAAGTCTAATATTTGATTAATGAGTTGAAGCAAGTGTTCTCCGCTGCGACGAATAATTTTAATATTCTCTTGTTCCTGCAAAGTTAAATTAGCACTGGGTTCTATTAATTGAGCAAAGCCGAGAATGGCGTTGAGGGGTGTTCGCAATTCGTGGCTCATGTTGGCAAGAAAGATGCTTTTAGCTTTGTTGGCAGCTTCTGCGGCTTCTTTGGCTTGTTTGAGTTCTTGTTCTGCTTGTTTGCGATCGCTAATATCAAGTATTATGCCGTGCCAGACGATATCTCCATTTTCGCGCAATTCTGGGCGAGAATAGCCTTGCAGCCATTTGAGTTTTCCCGATGCTGTCACAATCCGCCACTCGTGGGAAAATGGTTCAAGATTTGTGGCGCTGTTGACAATTGCCTCGAAGTGGCTGGGGCGATCGTCCGGGTGCATTTGTTCGTAGAGTAAAGCAGAGTTGTTTTTGACTTCCTCCGGCTCTAATTCTTGAATTTCTCGGCACATAGGACTGATATATTCCATCTTGACTGAGCCGTCGGGATGTTGCACGAATATGTAAAGTTCTCCGGGAACCGTGATCGCTAATTTGTGAAACAGAGCTTCGCTTTTTTGCAAGGCTAATTGTGCTTGTTTGCGATCGCCAATATCAATCCCAAATCCAAAAAGAAAGTCAAAATTGCCATTTTCATCCAAAACGGGCGTACCGTGCCACTCGACTAACAAACCCCGATCCGACTTGGTGACAATCCGGTGCTCATTAACCGTTTGCGGGCTGGCTTTGACGGCCTTAAAAATCGAGTGCAATCCGGCTCGATCGCCCTCGGGTACAAATATAGCTAAATAATCTTTGCCGATAACTTCTGCGGCAGTATAGCCCACAGCTTGCAGCATACAGTCATTCACCCGCAGGATTTTACCCTCACAGTCGATCGCCACAAAAAATATCGGAGAATTTTCGATAATCTTGAAGTTAAAGTCGCGCTCTTTGCGGATAATTTTTGTAGCTTGCTTGCGCTCCTCAATTTCGATTTCCAAGCGGGCATTGATTTCGGCTAACTCGGTTGTGCGCGAAGCTACTTCAATTTCCAGAGTCCGGTTGTAGTCAGCCAATATTTTTTCTGCTTGTTTGCGATCGGTGATATCTTGAAAAACAATAATCACATACAGGACATTGCCAAGAGCGTCAAACACCGGCATCGATCGCACTTGCAAAGGAATAATTTTCCCACCGAGGCGAATTTCCATATCTTCAACAATCATTGTTGCACCCCTCACAGCCCGTGCAAACGGGGACTTATCGATCGGGTACAGCCGATCGGTGCCTGCTACATAAAGCTGATAAGTTTCTGAGAGCCCTGCTGCGGTTGTACTTGGCATTGCCCTTTTGCCAGTGAGCTCTTCTCCCACCGAATTCATAAAAATAGTGCTACCTGTGGGAGTCAGGGCTGTGACTCCAACGGGCAAGCTTTCTAACAACTTGGCAAATTTTTCTTCACTAGACGCCAAAGCTTCAAAAGATTTTTTCAATTGAGCGGCCATTTCATTAAAAGACTGGGCTAATTTACCGACTTCATCCAGCCTGCTCACACCAACAGTGCGATCGAATTCTCCTTGGGCAATATCTTTAGCTGCTGCGTTGAGACGCAGCAGCGGCAGCGTTACCCACCTAGCTGTCAGAACTCCGGCAATGGTCGATAGCAGTAGCGCGGCCACACAAAGTACAATCGTATTGCGGGTATTTCTGTTAACTTGCCCCATGAAATCGGATTCGGGAACTGCGATCGCAATCAGCCAGTTCAAACCGTAACTATCAGAAAAAGGCACCACTGCCACAAAATAATCCTGCCCGTCTCGGTTAAATTTCAGTTGATGCTGCTGCTTAATCTCGCCAAAGCCCCCGAAGTATTCGTACAAATGCTTAGCTGCGGTACGAATAACAGGAGTTTGGCTGTCTAAAACATTCAGCCGCTCCGGCTGGTGCTTTCCCGACAACTTTCTAAAGGGTGATTCTTGACTCGAACTGGCAACCAGCAAGCCCGATCGTTCGATCGCGAAAATTTCCCCCGTTTTGCTAAACCTGAGGCGATGGAGATATTGCTGAATTTCCAAGATCGAAAAGTCTACCGCACTAACTCCCAGCAATTTACCATTGCGATCGCGAATCGGTTGACTCGCAGCAATAAACACAGTCCCCGGAGTAAAACCGGGGTAAATGCTCGTCCAAATTGGTTTGTTAGCTGCGACAGCTTCTTTGTACCAAGGGCGCTGGCGAGCATCGTAGGTTCCTGCTTCTACTTTTAATTGAACCGTGCGAGTTCCTCTGTTGTCTGTAGCGTAGTAAATGTTCTGAGAGTTGGTAGATTTGTTAGCGACGACAATTTGCAAGCTCTTGTCCTTAGGGTTGCGCCAAATGGCGAGACATTCTCCTGATTTTTCAGAACCGAGGGACATCCACTGAATGCTTTTAAACGATTGCATTTGCTGCCAAAGGAACTTTTCTGCCCGAGGCTGGCGGCTTTCTAACTGTAAGTTTAATTCCTTGCGATCGATCGCTTCAGCGTTGAGTTGATTTACCCAGTGAGTATTTTCGAGAACACCACTCAGCTTTTCTTCAACTCTTTTCCCCGTCTCCCCGATCAATTTCTGGGCGAGCTCTTCGACTGCTCTTTGTCCGTTGCGAAAGGAAAAATATCCGACCATCCCGACTGCTGCGACGATTTGCACCACAAAAGAGCCGACTAGAACGCAGCGCAGAGGTATTTTTGTGGGTTGTCGGACAGTTTGAAAGGCGAATCGGGACAACGGCATAGGCTGGTGACCAAGAAAATGGGATACAAGCCCCGTCCTTTTAGGACGGCTTTTCTTGATTTCTAATATACTCTTTCAATACTTCTAAGGGTGCGGCACCAACGG
>NZ_JAEQCX010000024.1:0-93936 GCF_020738035.1 Microcoleus sp. PH2017_28_MFU_U_A | reverse complement strand
CGTTGTAGGGACGGATGCCGACTAAACGGGCGATTTCGATCTGACGCAGGCAGAAGCCGATCAGTGCGAAGGCGCCGTGGAGGGCGACAAATGCCCACAAACCACCGAGTTGGAACCAGCGGGTGAAGTCCCACTGTGCTTCGGGGCCCCACAGGAACAGCAGGGAGTGTCCGAGGCTGTTGGCTGGGGTGGAGACTGCGACGGTGAGGAAGTTGGCTCCTTCGAGGTAGGAGCTTGCCAAACCGTGGGTGTACCAGGAGGTAACGAAGGTGGTGCCGGTTAACCAGCCACCGATCGCCATGTAAGCGCAGGGGAATAGCAGGATGCCAGACCAGCCTACGAAGACGAAGCGATCGCGCTTGAGCCAGTCGTCGAGTACATCAAAGATGCCTCTTTCGTTCTCGGCGCGTCCGACTGCGATTGTCATTACGGTAAAATCCTTTTGCTTGTTAAAAGACCAAGGTTTCTAATTAAACTTAACATAACTATATATTATAAGTTCATTAATTTTCAACTAGAACAGCAGGAGTTGATACAGAATCGCGATCGTGACTGGGCGATCGCGCCAGCGGAGTGAGACTAAGGTAGGCTAGTTGAATTAAAATTTTGGTTTAAGGCTGTTTAAATTTGTCAGGAACTCTAGGCTCAAGCCACGCTCGCTTGTAAGAAATTACAAGCTGTTCTGACCAGACCCCTCGATCGCGAGGAGACGTTATTCAGGTAACGACACTCCTTGAATGCGACGCCTGTTTTGGGCTCTGTCATCTGCAATTAAACAGTTTTAAAGTCACGCTTTACAGTGTTGCAGGTCTAACAAGCCTTTATAACCAGGTCTGCACGAACATTACCCCGCAAGGGAGAAAGGATACAACTGTATCGACCTTGGAGGGGCAACCATACCCCTCCACCCCCCGAAAGGGGATTGACGGGGACTGAAGTCCCCTGCGTCGTTTTCCTTTCAGGTCTAAAGACTCTGAGTTTCCCACTTACCGAGTGTTTTTTATGACTGCAAAAACAATGACCTCGATCGATTCTGTCCTGCGCTATGAGGTTTTGGGATCTCGTCGCTTCAGCAATTACTGGTGGGCAACGGTTGTCAGCATTGGAGGGACTGGTTTCCTGCTGTCGAGCATTTCCAGCTACTTACACAAGAACCTGCTGCCTTTTGCTGACCCGACTCAGCTTATTTTCATCCCCCAAGGCATCGCGATGGGTTTCTACGGTGTCTGCGCCCTGCTGTTGGGGCTTTATCTGTGGCTGACTGTTCTCTGGGATGTTGGCGGCGGATACAATGAGTTCGATCGCAAAACAGGTAACATTCGGATCTTCCGTTGGGGATTTCCCGGCAAAAACCGCAAACTTGATTTTACTTGCAAGACATCGGACGTGCAATCTGTGCGGGTCGATATTAAAGAAGGTCTCAGCCCCCGCCGCAGCATTTATCTTAAGCTCAAAGACCGCCGTCAGTTTCCCCTGACAAGAGTCGGACAGCCCATTTCTTTGTCTGATGTGGAAAATCAAGCTGCCGAATTGGCTCGATTTTTGCAAGTGTCCCTAGAAGGGCTGTAGAGATTTGGGATTTGGGATTTGGGATTTTCGATTTGATATTGGTAATGTTTTGTAGGTTGGACGGCGGGGCGCACAAAATCGATAAATCTAGAGTGCGCCCGGCCATGTACCCGATCTGAATGAAGTGAAAGTGAAAATACAAATGCAAATGCAAATCAAAATTCAGCGGTGGTTCTTCTCACTTTTAATAATTGGCGCGCTGTTTGTCGGGGGATGCGGTAGTTCCCCTGCTGCAAACTCTACTCCGACACCAAATCCGGCGTCGGGTGAAAGCATTTCTTTGTCTCCGTCTCCGTCTCCGTCTCCTGCTGCTGTGGCGGCGAGTTCGCAATTTAGCAATTTGCCACGCTTGCAAGGAAAAGCAACGGTAGTGATGACGGTTAAAGGTACTCCGATTACGATCGAACTCGACGGCACAAATGCCCCAATTACTGCGGGCAATTTTGTCGATTTGATTCAGAAAGGAGTCTACGACGGGCTGGTATTTCACCGAGTGGTGCGGGAACCTCAGCCTTTTGTAGTTCAGGGTGGCGACCCCCAGGGCAAAGACCCTAAATTCCCTGCGTCGCGGCTGGGAACTGGGGGCTTTATTGACCCGAAAACATCTGTCGAACGCAGGATTCCTTTGGAAATTAAAGCTAAAGATGCCCCGAACCCGACTTACAGCCAAACGCTAGAACAAGCTGGGATTGCTCAGAAACCCGTGTTGATGCACACTCGCGGGGCTGTGGCTATGGCTCGATCGCAAAGTCCTGATTCGGCTTCTTCTCAGTTTTACTTTACTTTGACCGATGTGCCGTTTTTGGACGGTAGCTATGCGGTTTTTGGCTACGTGAAGCAAGGGATGGATGTTGTTGATAAGATTCAAGCGGGCGATCGGATTGATAAGGCTACTGTGACCCAGGGTTTAGAAAATTTTAAGGCTGCTAGTTAGTCAGTTGACAGTTGACAGTTGACAGTTGACAGTTTGCCGTTGGGAGTTGGTAGTAGTTATTGGTTATTGGTAACAAGCCAAAACTAATACCTGATAACTACGCATCAACAACCAACAAGTCATAGATTACGAATAACTAATCACAACTAACTAATAACTACTGCCTTCTAACTGATACTTATGGATGTTGTGGTTACGGGAATTGGTCTTGTTTCAGCGTTGGGAAATCTGGAAAATAGCTGGAAAAGATTGTTATCTGGGGAGTCGGGAATTCGGCAACATCAACCTTTTTTAGAACTTGAACCGCAACTTTTGGCTTTGGTAGGTACAAAACCTGCTGATTTAATAAGTTTAATTTTGCCTGTTTTAGCAGATGCTTTGCAAGATGCTAATTTGACTTTGCCGATTCCTGATTGCGGAATTGCGATCGGTTCTAGTCGCGGCTTTCAGGCTAATTTGGAACTGTTGCTAAGAGAGGGGGAGAGGGGGAGATGGGGAGAGGGGGAGAGGGGGAGAGGGGGAGAGGGGGAGATGGGGAGAATTGCCCAATTACCAATGCCCAATTCCCAATTCCCGATGCCCAATTCCCAATTCCCAATTCCCGATGCCCAATTCCCAATTCCCGATGCCCAATTCGTGGACTTTTTGCCTCACATGGGGGCGATCGCGGTGGCGAGGGCAATTGGCTCGATGGGGCCTGTGCTGGCGCCGATGGCTGCTTGTGCGACGGGCCTACAGTCGATCGCCCGCGCTGTTGATTTAATCCGCACCGGTGAGTGTCAGCGCGCGATCGCTGGTGCTGTTGAAGCGCCAATTACACCGCTGACTGTGGCTGGATTTAACCGGATGGGTGCTTTGGCAAACACGGGCTGTTATCCCTTTGACGAAGAGCGGGAAGGCTTGGTGCTCGGCGAAGGCGGGGCTTTATTTGTATTAGAATCAAGTGAGTTGGCAACGCGCCGCAACGCTAGAATTTACGGTCTAATTTCCGGCTTTGGGTTGACAAATGATGCTTTTCATGCTAATTCGCCGGAGTTGGGCGGAAAAAGTGCGATCGCGGCGGTAAATCAATGTTTGAAACGTAGCAATTTAACGGCGGTTGATATAGATTTTATTCACGCTCACGGTACTGGAACTGATTTAAATGACCGACACGAAGCCCTGTTAATTCAGAAATTGTTTCGCCAAGGAGTTGCTGTTAGTTCGACGAAGGGGGCTACTGGTCATACTTTGGGAGCTTCGGGTGCTTTGGGCGTGGCTTTTTGTTTGATGGGTATTAAATACCAGGTGTTGCCGCCTTGTACTGGCATAAAAAAACCGGGGTTTGAGTTAGATTTTGTTCGCTGCGCCCGATCGACTTTTGTGAGAAATGCGGTTTGTTTGAGTTTTGGTTTTGGCGGGCAGAATGCTGGGATTGTGTTGTCGGGCGATCGTTAATTTTTGGTAATCGAAGGCGATCGGCATTGAAATTGCAGCATCTCTCTACAATTAAAATCTTGTGGGGGCGTGTCCGAAAGTGCGATCGCACTTCCCATTTAAATCTGAGATCAAATATCATATATATGTATTTTAGTCAATTAACTTAGAATGTTGGTGAGATTTCTGGTACCGCTGTGCTAGTCTGGCTCTCCATATCGAGGCTTACCCTTCCCTCAAAGCCAGGGATTCCAGAAAATAACAGCAAATTCCAGCAGTATTGTATTTTATTAACGCATCGATGCTTATAGCGCGAAGATAGAAGAAAGAAACAGTTTCAATTAAGCCTCAGGTATTTTCACATGGATCTGGCATCTCATCGATTTATGTCTTATTTTGAACCTCTTCAAGCTGCTCATCTGTGCCAAATAGCTGTATTGGAAAGTTTTGCTGAAGAAACGGTGGTTTTTGAAGAAGGAGAAACAGCCGATTTTTTATATCTAGTTTTAGAAGGTAAAGTCGAGTTTAGCAAGCGGATTGACAACAGTAAATATCAAACTATTGCTGTCGCTAAGCCCGACGATTTTTTTGGCGAACTCGGAGTTTTAGACGGAGAGCCTCGCAGTGCTAGAGCTGTGGCAGTTGCCGGATCGAGTTTGGCCAAAATAGGCCGCGAAGAATTGATAGCAAACCTCGAGTTTGCTAAAGGCAGTTCAGTAATGCAAATGTTTAGTTTCATTATTAAAAATTTGCGCTCTACCACGGATCAATATGTTAGCCAGTTCGTACACAAACAAAAAATGGTTTTGGTGGGTGAAATGGTGAGCACAATTATTCACGATTTCAAAAGTCCTTTTACCGGAATTAAACTCTCCAGCGAAATGCTCAAAGAAATGCACCCCGATGCTGAAACTCAGGAATGGTGTGAACTTATTCAGTTGCAAGTTCAGCGAATGTTGGGGATGGCTGAGGAAGTATTAGAATTTTCGCGTGGGAACTCTGCATTAAATAAAAAACCAGTTAATCTCATCCAGACGTTGCAGCAGTTTGAAAAGTTGAACAGAGTTTATTTTGAGGCTGCAAAAGTAGACTTAGTGCTGGGGGTATCAGAAGTGATAGTGGAAGCTGACGACAATAAGATTTTGCGAGTTTTACAAAATTTAGTTGGGAATGCTGTTGAAGCTTTTGGCGGACGCGGGGGCCGAATAGAGATTATGCTGACAGAAAGTGAGGATTGGGCAGAAATTAGCATTTATGATAACGGCCCTGGCATTCCGCAATCAATCAAGGACAAGTTATTTGAACCGTTTATAACCTATGGCAAGCGGACTGGTACTGGCTTGGGAACGGCGATTGCTAAGTCGATTGTTGATGCTCACAAAGGGGAAATTAGTTATGAGTCGGAAAACAAAAAAGGAACCACTTTTTACATCCGCTTGCCAAAAGTCATCAGTTAGTCTGTGGAGTTTAAGTAATGTTTGTTTGTCACCACCGACTTCAATCAATCATTTAATCGATTTGAGATTGTTCGACTTCCTTCGGCTCCCTTCGGCTACGCTCAGGACAAGATGCTCAGGACAAGTTTGAGATTGGATAGTTGCCCCCACAAGTGAATCTGGGAGCTTGAACTTTTGTCTAAAATGTTGGGAACATCTACGACTTAACTATGTGGAACATTACCAGTTTTTGGGCGGATCGCGATCGTGTGTATGGAGTGGCAGAATCAGGTATAATTGAATTAACGAACCGCTAAAAATCTGATGCCAGTTACTATTCAAACCTTACCCGCAGAAGTTATCGATTTAATTGCCGCAGGCGAAGTTATTGACTCGATCGCCGCTGCGGTACGAGAATTAGTAGAAAATTCTCTGGATGCTGGCGCAACTCGCATCGTTGTGTCTGTTTGGCCCGAACAATGGCGGGTGCAAGTTGCCGATAATGGTACGGGAATGGATCGGGAAAACTTGCAGCAGGCGGCTTCGCCTCACAGTACGAGCAAAATTACCACGGAAGCTGACCTTTACAAAATTGCTACTTTGGGATTTCGCGGTGAAGCTTTGCACAGTTTGGCTCAGTTGGGCTGTTTGGAGGTTTTGAGCAGGCCCAACGATTTGGGATTCGGAGATTATTGGGAAAATCGACAGTCTGCGGAAACCCCCCCTAGCCCCCCCTTAACAAGAGGGGGAGTTGAGAAGTCATCTTTGAACCAGCCGGGAGTTGAAAATGCTCGATCGGGCTGGCGGGTAGTTTACAACAACGCTGGGGAAGCTGTGGAGCTGGAAACAGTGGCAATTGCTCCGGGCACGGTGGTGACTGTGGCTAATTTGTTTGGCAATTGGCCTGTGCGCCGCACTTTTTTGTCGCCGGCACAGCAAATGCGATCGATCCAATCAATCCTCCAGCAAATTGCAATTTGTCACCCCTACGTTAATTGGCAGTTGCGCCAAGCAAATGCGCCTTGTTTTTACATAACTTCGGCGAGCACAGCGGAACAAATTTTGCCTCAGTTTGTGCGCGGCGTGCGATCGAGCGATTTACAATATTTAAAGTTAGATTTGCCTGCGAGTCCTGAGAATCAGAAAGTAGCAAATCTCTTGCGAGAAACTGAACTTGTGGGAGCTACAAGCAACCACAATTATCAATTCCCAATGCCCAATGCCCGATGCCCAATTCCCAATTCCCAGTCTTTGGAGTTAGTAATTGGTTTGCCCGATCGCTGTCACCGCAGGCGGCCGGATTGGGTTAAGGTGGCAGTAAATCGGCGGGTTGTGCGATCGCCCGAAATAGAGCAAACTATTCTCAGCGCCTTCGCCCGCACTTGTCCGCGCGATCGCTATCCCGTGTGTTTTGTTCACCTACAACTCTCCCCCTCGGAAATCGACTGGAACCGCCACCCGGCTAAAGTGGAAATTTATCTGCACGATCCGAGTTTTTGGCAAGCACAAGTTGGCGCTGCAATCGATCGGGCTTTGCACCTGAATGATGAGGTTTTGGCAGATCCTCCAATTCCCGATCGCGTGGGACAGTTGTTGAAAGCATCAGAACAAAAAAGTGCTTACAGTGTGGGGACTTCAGCTCGAAAGAGTGATGGCGGTGACGAACAGACAACAGGTCGTAAAATAGGATTGATGGAACTGAGGGCGATCGCTCAAGTTCACAATACTTACATTGTTGCAGAACACTCTAGCGGAATGTGGTTAGTCGAACAGCACATCGCTCACGAGCGCGTTTTGTACGAACGTATCTGCGCTGATTGGCAGCTAAAATCTCTAGAAAAACCAGTGATTCTCAGTCAATTATCTGCCCTGCAAATTGAGAATTTGTCCCGCTTGGGTTTGGAAGTAGAAAGTTTTGGCGAACAGTTATGGGCGGCACGGGAAGTACCGGATTTATTGGTCGATCGAGATGACTGTGCGGATGCGCTTTTTGAACTCAGTAAAGTCGCAGATTTGCAAGCTGCTCAAGTTGCTACTGCTTGTCGCAGCGCTATTCGCAATGGTACTCCTCTCAATCTTTCCCAAATGCAAAATTTGTTGGATGAATGGCAGCAAACTCGCAATCCGCGCACTTGTCCGCACGGCCGCCCGATCTATTTTGCGTTGGAAGAATCGACTTTGGCTCGGATTTTTCGCCGCAGTTGGGTGCTTGGAAAAAGTCACGGGATTTGAAGGTTAAAAGTTATGCTTTAAGATTCGCGTTACATACAGAATTGTTTTTTTTGAACCGCAGAGGGCGCAGAGAACGCAGAGAGGAAGAGAAGAGAGAAGAAATGTTTCAGAATTTGATTGTAGTGAGGAATGCAAGTCGGCATCAGACTAGAATAAAATAAAGAAAAATTTTTTGATAATCGTTTGTAGTGAGCATTTTGACCCGCAAAAATAAGGACTGAAGTCCTCACTACAAACCTTTTTTAGATGACAATAATAGATTGTGCGTTGGGAAGAAAAAAATGAAAAATGTTTTTATATTTTCGATTGTGTTAAATGTAGTTTTGCTATCTATTATCTTAATCTACACAGGGAAGCGGGGCTATTTGGGCAGAACTTTGGTAATGGCGAATGCAAATTATCTGGAATTGCCGACGGATACGCTGAGTTCTCAGTCTTGGTGGCAAGATGAGGTAAAGTATCAAGTTGCTGTGACTCAGAATACGCAGATAAAAACTTGTTTTTTTGGAGATTCCATCACTTCGATGCTGGGGAATAATCTGGGTGACAATTCTTTCAATTTTGCGATCTCTGGCCTGACTGCGATTTCTCAGTTGGAACAGCTTAAGTTTTTAACTGCTGCTCAAGTTAAGTGCGATCGCGCGATTGTTGCTCTCGGGACAAACGATGCTATTTACAGAAGTATGGAGGGACAATTTGTGAAAAATATGCGGCAAATAATTAGCACTGTCAAAAAAGATATGGGGGCGAAACAGGTGATTTTGATGCCAGCTTTTTATTCCACTATTGAGGCCAGTCGCGATGTTACTGTTGCTGCTCCGATTCCGAGAGTCGATAAGTTTAATCAGTTGATTCGCCAGGTTGCTGCTGCTGAAAATTTATCAATTGATGAAGCTGGTTTGCAGCCGTTATTTGAAGGTAAAGCTTTGAAGGCTAATTTGACTTCGGATGGCGTTCACCTCAATGCTGATGGCAAAAAAATCTATCGTGAAGCTTTATTAAAAATAGTGGCTTTTTTAGATAAAAAGGATTAACAGAATGACCGCAATATGAGAATTTCTGTCTCGTTTGTGTGGCCGATCGCAAACTAAATTCTAAAACCCTTGTGTGACATACTCCCACATCAACCTGAGTACAGGTATGATGTGGGCTTCTTAGCAGCCCGATGAAGGGTATGCAAAATTTCCTTCGCGGTACTGTCATCCATAGTTCCTACTACAGAAAGATTCCCGCTACGGCGTTTTATACTTGGGAAAATGCCCAACCCAAGTCTCTTTAGGTTGATCGCGGCGTTCACATCACGATCAACCATTAAAGAATGTTGCTCATCCCAATAATTCCGCATACCGCAATCGGTAAAAACGATTTCATTCCGATAACACAGAACCATTGAGGTATAAGCAGGCTTTTGCGGAACGACAACTGATCCAGCTTTTTCGGCTATGTATTCCAGCGTCTTGAAAAATTGACCGAACGCAGCATCGAGCCAAGACTTGTTTAATCCTGATTTTGCTGATTGACCGTTCGGAAGGTAATTACCCTCATCATCTTGCTTAACTTTATTCCGCTTAGTTAAGCCTTTTAAATTTAAATCTTCGTGAAAGAAGAACTTAGCTCCAGACTCGATCAGTTTGTGAGCCGTTTTGTAATGAAAGTCTTGGCGAGAACGCGCTATTTTTTGGTGTTGTCTCGCTTCTTTTTTGGCTAATTTTCGTCGGGATTTAGAGCCACGCTTCCGTTTGTTCCGCTTTTTTGAGATGCGGTCTAGCTTGGCTTGGTTTTTGCGAAGCGGTTTTAAGGAAGGTAACTTTTCTCCCGACGACGTTGCCAGGTAGACATCTTCGTGTAGTACCGCATCTAATCCAATTGAATTTTCCCAGTTTGGGGTAACTTTATCAGGAATAAATTGAGGCACTAAAGAGTCTTCAAGCATTATTTGAATAAACCAACCGTCAGCCTTTTTAGTTACACTAATTTGCTTGACACTAAATCCATCGGGGATTGGGCGGTGCATCCGAACTTTTATGATGCCCAACTTTGGCAATCGGATATAAAACCAATTCTTACGAATCAACTTAATCCAGTCGCTTTTAGCCGTACAAAAAGTCATCGTCCGGTAATCTACCTCAGTCTTGAAGCGGGGTTTACCCGATCTTCCGCCCTTACTATCCCCTATGATAAACCGCTCAAAAGCTTTGTCTACTCGCTTAGAGACATCTTGCAGTACAGTTGAATCTACCTGCTTAAAATCCAAAAGCTCGCCACTATGAAAAACTTTTACTAAGTCTTTCTTGATGACGGGCAATTGTTGTTTTTGGGTATAGTAGTTGGGCTTTTTACGAGGCGCAGAGATGCTAGTAATCAATGGACAAGCGTTTATCGCAGTGCGGTTCATCTCCCACCAATCAAATCGATCGCCTAGCTGTCGGTTATACCAATAGCGGCAGACCCTCAACCAATGGTTGAGGGTTAATCTTTTATTAGTGTCGGGATAGAACTGGTACTGGTAGGTTGCTTTCATTGCATCACAGCCGATACGCCTCGATTAGTGTTACTCTATCAGAGAATACTGTTTAGTGTCAAGTATATGAGTAAAGATTTTATCCATAAAGCCAGAGGGGTTTCCGATCTCAAGTGTCATTTAGTGTTGACAACCAAATATCGGCGGAAAGTTCTAACTGATCCAATGTTGTCCAGGCTTGAGGAGATTTTTAAGAACTTGATGGGAAAATGGGAAGGAAGATTGGTAGAATTCAATGGTGAGCGTGACCACGTACATTTGTTGCTTCAATATACACCACAAACTGAGCCAAGTAAGCTTATCAACAATCTTAAGACTGTCTCTAGTCGCTATTTGCGAAAAGAGTTTGTAAGTGAAGTTGAAAAAGTTTACTGGAAAGATGTTTTTTGGACAAATGGCTATTTTATTGCTTCCTGTGGTGGCGTGACGGTTGAGCAATTGAAAAAGTACATTGAGGAGCAAGATAGACCTGTCGAGTAAAACAAGAAGTCTGTTCGTCTCGTCATCCATCTGCCCACTGCTCAAAGCTATGCTTTGAGATTGTGGACAGATAGAATCCTCCTCTCACGCGCATGAGAATCCCACACTAATCGAAGCGGTATGGTGTGGGGATTCCCGTCTGCCTAGCTAAAAGGCGATCGAATCGTTAAATTTCGTTAAATTCCATTGCAAAGCTATCCCAAATATCCCTGAACTTGGGTTCGTCGCGCATACTGAAAGAATCCACCATACACCAATTCTTTCTTAAGGAAATCTGTCATAATGGATGGCGATAAATGCCAAAAATCGGGTTGTACGGGAACGATCGAGGATGGCTATTGTGATGTCTGCGGCATGGCGGCCGTCAAAACCGCTGAACGGCTGCTTTCCTCCCCTCTCCCCACTGCATCGAACGCAAGCTTATCCAGAACCAATTCACCCACAGCCAGTACGCCGACGGGTTCATCCTCCGCAAGCAGCCGCAGTTCCCGGCGCACGGGTAGCACCTCTAGAAGCAGCCGCAAACAATTAGGTGCGGGATTGGTGTCGATTCCGGAACTCCCTTCCACTGAACCGGAAAAGGCGCTGCTTGTAGAAGCCGTCGTCCCGGAAAACAAACGCTTCTGTTCCAGTTGCAACAACGCTTTAAGTCGGGAAAGAGGGTTTTGTCCGAAGTGCGGCCATAAGTATTCCTTCGTTCCCAGCCTCAAACCTGGCGATCGAGTCATTAACCAGTACGAAGTCAAAGGTGCGATCGCCTACGGGGGACTCGGCTGGATCTATTTGGGATTTGATAGGAGTCTGTCGCGCTACGTCGTTCTTAAAGGGTTGCTCAACACGGAGGACGAAGCCAGTGCTGCCGTTGCTGTAGCCGAACGCCAATTCCTCGCCTCTGTCAAACACGCCAACATCGTTGGGATTTACAACTTCGTCAACCACCTCAACGAAGGCTTCATCATTATGGAGTACGTTGGAGGTCAGACGCTCAAGGAGATTCGCAAGACGCGCGGAGTGTTACCTGTTGCTGAAGCGATCGCCTACATTCATCGCATTCTCGGCGCTTTTGCCTACCTGCACGCTCAAGGTTTAGTTTATTGCGACTTCAAACCGGATAACGTCATGCTCGAAAGCAATGACCTAAAACTGATCGATATGGGTGGGGTGCGGCGCATTGACGACTTAGACGGGGACATCTACGGAACGGTGGGTTACAGCGCACCGGAAGCAGGAGAAGGGCCCACTGTCGTCTCGGATTTATTCACGATCGGCCGCACCCTCGCTGTTCTGGTGACGAACATTTCGGGCTTCAGCAAACAACACCAGTACAAGTTACCCAGTCCGCAAGAAGAACCCCTATTTGCCCACCAAGAATCCCTCTATCGCTTCTTGCTCAAAGCCACGGCGTACAACGCTGACGATCGCTTCCAGTCGGCTGAGGAAATGGCCGATCGATTGTTGGGAGTGTTGCGGGAAGTGGTAGCACTGGAAACAAATACGCCGCATCCGGCTGCCAGTACCCTGTTCGGCTCGGATATGCTCGCGCTGACGGCATCTTCAGACTTGGAACCAATTGGCGCGGACTTCCGACAGTTGCCCGTACCGACGATCGATAGCAACGATCCAGCTTTTAACGCGGTATTGAATGCCCAAGCGATCGCCGATCCCATACAACGTCAGGTGAATTTGGAGCAGGTGGTGCAGCAGTATCCCAACTCTCGCGAAGCCTTACTCCGACTGGCTGACAGTTCGATCGAGATTCGTCGCTATCCAGCCGCTGAAACGGCACTAACGCAAGCCGAACAACTCGATGCTTGGGATTGGCGCGTGCGTTGGTATCGCGGTAGGTTGCTGCTGGCGCGGAATCAGGCAAAACCGGCACAGGAACAGTTCGATCGCGTTTACTCGGAACTGCCGGGGGAACTGGCTCCTCAACTGGCTTTGGCGCTGGCGGCGGAGTTGGCAGGCGATCGCAAGCAGGCAATTAAGCTCTACGATCGCGTGTGTCGGACTGACCCCAGTTACGTCAGCGCGACGTTTGGTTTGGCCAGGTGTTTGAGTGCTACAGGCGATCGTCAGGCGGCGGTGGAGGCGTTGCGACGAGTGCCGCCAACCTCGAATTTGTCGGTGCGATCGCGGGTGGAAACGGCACGGATGCTGATCGATCGAAAACATACCGCACCAGGAGCCAAGGAGTTGAGCCTAGCAGCCACGACGCTCGAAGCCTTAACGCTCGAAGGCATGGAGCGGCATCGCTTGACGAAACAGCTTTTAGAAACGGCGCTAGGATCGATCGCTTCAAAAGCGATTCAGCCATCGGCGATCGTCCTTTTGGGGCATCAACTGCAAGAAGTTGAGCTCAGAAAAGGGTTAGAAAAAGCCTTGCGCGCCATGGCACATTTATCCACGGGAGCGGAAAAGATTCGTTTGGTTGATGAGGCGAATCGCGTGCGTCCGAGAACATGGTTGTAGGAGAGGAAAGCGAATGGAATTCACGCCTACGCGGACTCAGGAATTTTCAACCTGCACAGGCCGATTTTACTCCTGTAGCCGCGTTTTGAACCGCCATATTTTCTTGTTATATCAAATCCGGTAACATCAGAATTATTCATCTCTCTTGTCTCTCTCTGTGTTCTCTGCGCCCTCTGCGGTTAAATCATTCCGATCCAGCAGGAAGCGATATTACTCATGCTTTTTTAAGACCCAAACTATGCAATGTCCTAACTGTGAAGCTTTAGTTCAAACAGACGATCGCTTTTGCGAAGAATGCGGTACGCCACTGGTCAATTCACCCGTCAATGCTACTGAAACTTCTACAAAACTATGCAATAAATGCGGCGCGGCACCCGAGGCGATCGATGCCGATGGATACTGTTCGGTTTGCGGGTTCAAAAATGAATATCGGCAAGTCCGAGAAACCGATCGCATGGAAGTGAATCTTCAGCCTAATTTCGCGGGAGTGAGCGATCGGGGATTGAGACACGAACGCAATGAAGATTACTTGGCTTGTGCGGTAATAGAAAGCAGTAACACTTATATCGCGATCGCCTGTGATGGGGTGTCGAGTTCTCAGTTTCCCGAATTGGCATCGAAAGCAGCGGCAGAAGGTGCCAGAGATGGCATTGTCACTGCTCTAGAAAAACATCTTTCCCCAGAAACAGCTCTCCAACACGGAATCGCTGCCGCACTCAATGAAGTCTGTGTTATTCCTCATAGGAGTTTGAATCAAGATGCACCTTCGACGACGATTGTTGCGGCGGTAGTACAAAATTCGATCGCGACAATTGCTTGGTTGGGAGATAGTCGCGCCTACTGGATCGATCGGGAAAACTCCCAACTGCTGACGCGAGATGATTCTTGGTTTAACGAAATAGTTACATCGGGACAAATGAGCGCAGCCGAAGCTAGCAAGTCCGATAAAGCTCATGCCATTACGCGCTGGCTGGGTGTGGATGCTAAAGAGGATGCTGTTCCTTCGATCGTGCAGTTTCCGATTCCCGGTTCTGGATATTTGTTACTTTGTACGGATGGATTGTGGAATTATGCACCCGAAGCGCCACAACTCGCCGATCTTGTCAAGGGCAATGCTTCAGAAGATGCGATCGGGATGGGGCGCCATCTCGTAGAATTTGCTCGCTCTTGTGGCGGTCGAGATAACATTACTGTCACTCTGTTAGTCGTTTGAGGATAATATTATAAGAAGGAAGAAGGAAGTTTGGCAATGAAGCTGTGTACGGAATGTAACGGATGTAAATAAGATATTGCAACGTTCTCGATTAACCTGTAGGGGCAGGTTCGCCAACCATATCTAATGAGTACCAACAATCTTAATAAACCTGCCCCCACCCAACGAGAGATTCACGATCGCGCTCTTTGATATAATTGGGGAATGTGCGATCGCAATTCTATCGCTGGCTGGCGATAAACCGGGTTTCTGCGAATAAGGTCTGCTGAGTACGAAGCATATAAAAAGAAACCCGGTTTCTGAGATTGTGCGATTCCCTACGGGATAGCTGCGCTTCACGAATTTCTGTCGTTAGGTGAGGGCGAGTTTTTGTAAATTGTCGATGTTCATTATAGATAGTGGGCTCACGGGCCCTTACAGGATAATTGATAATACTGCAAGATCTCAGTTCTACTCAACCTACACTCTAATCTCTTTTCTCAATCTGTAAATTAGCATCATTTTTACTGAAAAAAGCATCGATCGCATTTACTCAAAATTCATTCAAAAAACTCAAAAACAATGTCTACCCAATTCCAAGCCGAAGTCTTCCAAAATCCCTACCTTCATCAAGGTTCCAGAGAAGTCAATGCCATTATGACCGTCACCGTCCGTGGGGACGAAAATATTGGCATCGCACCTCAAACAGGAGGCAAACTCTTCGGGATTATCTGCGATATTTCCGGTTCGATGCAGGGCGCAAAAATCCACGCCGCCAAAAATGCGATGATTAAACTCGTGCAGTTAATTCCGGCGGATACCTCCTTTTTTATCGTGGTAGGTTCCACTCGCGCCCAGGTAATTTTTCCCACTGCCCTAGCCACAGTAGAAAACAAATCCCAAGCCATTTCCCAAATTAAAGAAGTCCAAGCCAGTGGCGGTACATTAATGTCTCAATGGCTGGAAGCTTCACTAACGCAGTTCAAAGAGATGCCCAATGCCGTCAGACAAGCCCTATTGCTTACCGACGGGCAGAACGATGATTCCGACCAAAAACGCATGGAAAAGGTGCTGCAAGCGTGCGAAGGTGTATTTCAGTGCGATTGTCGGGGCGTGGGAACCGACTGGCGCGTCAAACAGCTTCAGTTCATTGCCAACAGGCTACTCGGAACCACCGATATCATCGCCAACGCGGTGCAAATAGAAGCGGATTTCCAAACCATTCTCGCCCAAGCAATGACTAAAACGGTGAGTGATGTCGCCTTGCGTTTGTGGACTCCCCAAGGGGCAAAGGTGCGATTCTGCAAGCAAGTTAGTCCCGAAATTGTCGATTTGACCGATCGCGCCCAATCTATTAAACCGCAAGTTTGCGACTATCCGACAGGGGCTTGGGGAACGGCAGAATCGCGCGATTACCACTTCTGCATTGAGGTGAATCCCGGTAATGTGGGAGATGAGATGCTGGCGGGAAGGGCGAGTTTAATTTACACCGCTGATGGGGTGGAAACAAAAATTACCGAGGCGCGGATTCTAGCGGTGTGGACGGATGACGAACAGAAATCCACAAAAATCGATCGGCGAGTGGCGCACTACACCGGACAAGCAGAACTCGCGCAAACCATTCAGGAAGGACTTGAAGCCCGCGATAAAGGTGATGTAGAAGTGGCGACGGCTAAGCTGGGAAGGGCTGTCAAACTCGCCCATGACTCCGGAAATGAGGGAACGGCGAAACTGCTGCGCCAGGTGGT
Source organism: Microcoleus sp. PH2017_28_MFU_U_A (assembly GCF_020738035.1). Lineage (NCBI taxonomy): Bacteria > Bacillati > Cyanobacteriota > Cyanophyceae > Oscillatoriales > Microcoleaceae > Microcoleus > Microcoleus sp. PH2017_28_MFU_U_A. The sequence continues at coordinate 77,939 of NZ_JAEQCX010000024.1, read as the reverse complement.
GGAGGTGGAAGATGCACCCACGGGAACAGTTCGTTTGAAGCGGAATGTGGCGAAGGAAGATGAAATGGCATTGGAAACTCGATCGACTAAAACGGCACGAATTTCGAGAAATTAGCCATCCCAAATCTATAGCAGTTGACAGTTGACAGTTGACAGTTGACAGTTACATAGTACGAGCATCTAACCGTTTCTGCTCAAGGGTATTAGGATCTATTTATGACATTATTTATGTCCCGATACGGTTCAGTTAAGATTGTCCGAAGAGAGGAACGAAGCATAAGCCCTTCGGGCAGGCTTCGCCAACGCAGTGTCTATGTTTCATGAGTTTTCCCTGTGACAATCTCCGATCGCAATCGTATTGATTTATGTCCTAACCTATGTGGCGGTTGCTATACAATCCCAAATCTAGAATCCACAATCGGCAATCCAAAATCAAAAATCCAAAATCGTATAGATAATTATGTCAGTCTATCAGTGTCCAAAAGGTCACGAATCGATCGAATCCGATTATTGTTCGGAATGCGGCGCGAAGATTAATGGAGGTGCGGCTGTCGAAGCCAAAAGTCCGCCCGTTCGAGTTGCCACAGCTACCATTAACTGTCCCGATTGCGCGACTCCACACGAGGAAGATAGCGGCAACTTCTGCGAAATTTGTGGCTATAACTTCGTCACCGGTGCGAGTGGAGAAATTCCAATTCCCAAGGCATCAGGAATCGCATCTTCTGTTTTGGATGCGGGTACTATAGATGCGGGCGCAACCCATATTTCCCCGACATCTACCTCACCCACAACGACAGGAACTCCCGAACTTCTCATCACAGTCGATCGCACTTTGCGCTGTGAAGGTAGCCCGGAACCGCCCGCGTTTACCCCCATGACTTTCCCTATGGAAAAACCCAGTACCCTCATCGGACGCACTAGCGATGTCCGCGCCATTTATCCAGATCTCGCCCTCGATTTGGACGATGCCATTTCCCACCGCCACGCCGTCATTCACCGCCAACCAGATGGGGCATTAATCCTGCGCGATATCGGTTCCACCAACGGTACGTTTCTCAATGGGGTTGAACTTGTGCCGATGACAGATATTAGTCTGAAAGATGGGGATGAAATTACGTTGGGACATTGGACAAAGATGATTGTTAATATTACCCAGTCTTAACTAGCAGGCAAATCGGTAATTGATAAAAACTCCCCCACCAATGACAAATTATATCATGTCCGATAGATTACCACAATAACAAAAACAGTTCGTAGTGCGGACTTAAGTCCGCATCTTTTGACCAATTACCCATGACCAAATTTATGAGCCAAGTTACTCGCAATTCTGCTTCAGCAAAAAAGCCCAGTTCGATCGCAAATTGGAAGACAAAATTCACCACCCCTCAGATTCTGCGATGGGGATTGTACCTGGTGTGGGGAGTCAGCCTTTTAGCCTTGGGGACTGCCAATGAAGCAGTGAAAATGCAGCGCGATGCGATCGAAACCATCGGCAAAAATACCGCACCCAGCGTCTTAACTGCCCAGCGAATTAAAGATAGCCTCGCCGATTTGGATGCCAATGCTGCTAACGAATTGCTCGTCAAACCGGGCGAGAATCCTGAAGCAGTTAAAGAGTATCGGAAACGGCAAGAAAAACTGTCTAAACTCCTAGCCTTGGCAGCGGAGAACATTACGGAGGGGGATGCAGAACGCCAACAGATTCGCACGCTGATCCTATCGTTGGGGGACTACATGACGCAAATCGAACGGGCGCGATTGGCGAACGAACGGGGGGATTCGCGATCGCTTTTGGAGGCGTATCGCAAAGCAGCAAACATTTTGGACTCAATTTTACTACCTGCTGCCGAACAATTGCAAAATGTTAACTTAGAGAGTCTGGATCGAGCTTATATCTCACAAAAAGCGCGATCGGCTAACCTCTTGTTCCTCGCAGTTATTGGCAACCTCTTGCCACTTGTCATGTTGGGACTATTACAACTGTTTCTCTACCACCGAATGCGCCGCAATCTCAATCCCTATTTGTTGGGAGCTACCCTATGTGCGATCGTCTTATTCTTTTATATCACCAATGCACTAAATGCGGCTTCCTATCATCTGAAAGTCGCTAAGGAGGATGCCTTTAACTCGCTTTTGCCGTTGCGACAGGCTCGCGCTCTTGCCTACAGTGCTAATGCCGATGAAAGCCGCTATTTGCTCGATCGAGAATTTGCGGCTCAACACGAACGCAAATTTGTTGAGAAAATGGCGAAAATTGCCGTCATCCCCGCCAATCTGCTGGATTTTGAGTCTGTCGCTAAGGAATTCAAGCCATCCAACGTCCAGGGTGTCGCGGGTTTTACTGGATTATTCGCCCAAGAATTTGCCAATATTACTTTTGGTGGAGAGCGAGAAGCGGCGGTGGAAATGTTATCAGCATTTGGGGTTTATGTCAACATAGACAAACAAATTCGATCGCTGGTAAATAGCGACAAAAAAGCTGAAGCGATCGCACTATGTACGGGAAATAAACAAGGGCAATCTAATTGGGCGTTCACTCAATTCCTTAAAAAACACAATGATGTAACAGACATTAATTTAACCGCGTTTACAGAGAATCTCGATCGGGGATTTAAAAGTGTAGGTTATGTACCCGATAAATCCCAGCAATCAAGTGATGATATTTTGCAGGGGGCTATGCTCGATCGATCGTTTAAAAATACCTACCAATTTGAGATGTGGAGTCTTGCGTTAATTAGTGCGATCGCTATTTTAACCTTTTTTGGACTCAATCTGCGTTTGAAGGAATATTCGTGATCTTCCAAAGAAGTCAATTGGGGCTTTTTCGTGGGGTGGGGGCAGGTTTATTTAACCTGTCTGCTACCTTTTAGGCTGTTGGCGAACCAGCCCCTACAGGATTATTGATAATGCTGCAAGATGTCAGTGGGGTGGGGGCGGGTTTATTTAACCTGTCTGCTACCTTTTAGGCTGTTGGCGAACCAGCCCCTACAGGATTATTGATAATGCTGCAAGATGTCATTTATATCGACTTAAAAGAACGATTCAATAACTTTTCATACTCACTGACAAGCTGGATTGCTTGCCCTAACGGAGTAGGTCGAGTATATAACAATTGCTTGGCTTGTTGGGCAATTTGACTCAATTGTTCGTTTTCTGCCATTCCTTTGGCTAATGCTTTAGCTTGCAGTGCTTGGAGTCGTCCTCGCAATTCTTGACGCATTTCTAGCGCAGTTTGATTGTCTGTATAGGCTTGTTGTTGAGCGGATAAATACTCTTGCGTTCTGACTCGCCAATTCTGTAAACCAATCTTAACTGGTTGAAATATGCCTTCTTTGAACTTAATTTCTAGTCGAGCGAGCCACTGATTTAAAGCTTCAATTTGTTCGTCCGCTAAAGGCTGCGATCGCGTTGCAGCTTCTGTTATTTTTTCCTGATACTCTGCAAAAATAGTTTGATGTTGCTGATTTAAATGAATTAAGTTTTGCAGAAGTTGATGCGCTTGAGATAATTCTTGTTTAACCGATGCTTTTTGCCGAGCTATTTCCTCTAAATACTGTCTCGATCGAATGATAATTGGTTCAATTTCTCGCTCGAACTCATCGCTGACACCTAACGGATCGCAGATAATGCGATCGCCAAAATCGAGCAAATTTTGCTGAGCAACTGCTAGTTCATTACTCCTCCGAATACCGAGAGAGTCAGCTAAAGTTTGGAGCGATCGCATTTCAGTTTGGGCTCGCGTCAGTTGTGCTGCTAAATGCGATCGTGCCGTCTCCACTGCGACAACCACATCTTTCGCGACTTGAAAAGCAGCAGTCATCACCTCCAGTAATTTCGCAGGTGCAATTGCATTTTGGGTTTGGGCTGCACTTAGTAAGTCTCGCTGTGCTAGAGGAATTTGTTGTTCGCCAAGTTGGATGGAATTACCCGTTAAAAGATATTCAATTTCACGCAGTTGAGATTCTGCACTGGAAATCAAAAACTTAGGAACTTGCTTGCGGAGCATCACAGCCCGATCGATCGTTTTAACTAACAAATCAAAATTCTGAAAGAGGTCATTCATCGCACTGAGTGCGGGAACAACCTTTGCTTTTGTTTTGCCAGTTAACTCAACGTCAGATGGCATTGCAGTGAGTTGTTGATAGGTTGGCAATCCATGCAAATCAATCAGATTTTGACTGATGCGATCGAGATTCTGTTTCCACTGAGCTAGCAGGCGATCGATTTGTTCTACATTCACGGTTGCAATTTCGATTATCTATATTTGTGCAGTAGATTACCATTTTATCAATTTTAAATCTAAATTAAAGTATTGTCTCTATCTAGATGAGTCCGGGTGTATTCCCGAAGCTGAATTTCCAGGTAAAATAGGAGTCTCTGCCATCTTCGCTCGAACTCGCATTTGGGTGCATCTGGGTTTTGTAAAAAGCATTTTTTCTTTGAGTGCTGTCCCCGCTCACGTATTGTACAATATGCGAGCGGGGACAGCACTATAATAATAATAATGTAAAACTGAGATGCTCCAGATCGAACTCGCACTCTGCCATTCATAGGTTATTTACAGGATGTCTAAGCTGTTGCAGCATTTAAATTGTATATTTCGATGACGATGGAGAATTCTATCCCCCGATCCCCATCGGACTCTCTACCTCTCAATCAGGATATACAATTTAAATACGCCAGAGGCAATCTCGCACGATGTTTATTAAAAAATTAATCAATTATAAATATGGATTTGACGATCGCCCGACAACTCTTTTATCAAGAAATTAATCAGCCAGACGCTGCGATCGACCTGGCGAAAGCTGCGCTGTACATGGCTTTGGAAGAATACCCGAATTTTGAGCCTCTGGATTATATCAACGCACTTGACACGATCGCCGATCGAGTGCGTTTGCGCCTCCCGCCACAGAATTATCCGCTGCGGATCATTCAAACTATTAACCGCTATTTGTATGACGATTTGGAATTCTCCGGCAATAATGCTGATTATTACGACCCCCGCAATAGCTTTTTGAATCAAGTGATCGATCGCCGCACTGGTATTCCCATCTCTTTATCTTTGGTTTATTTGGAGGTTGCTAAGCGGATTGATTTTCCGATGGTGGGGATTGGGATGCCGGGACATTTTTTGATTAGGCCGGATTTTGAGGATGCTGGGATTTTTGTGGATGCGTTTAATGGTGGCGAGATACTATTTCCTGAAGATTGTCAAGGGAGGCTTTCTCAAATTTACGGTCAACCTATGGAGTTGCAGCCGGCTTTTCTCGCGCCGGTAAGTCCGCGGCAGTTATTGGGGCGAATGCTGGGAAATCTGAAGGCGATTTACTTCCAACAGGGTGATGCTATGAGGTTTCTGGCGGCGATCGATCGGCTTTTGCTGCTGTTTCCTGATGCACTCTTGGAAAGGCGCGATCGCGGAATTCTCTATTATCAACTGGGGCGCTTGGCCGAGGCGCGGCACGATTTGGAACTATACATTACCAATGCTCCGAATGCTGAGGATGCTGCTAGAATTCGCCTATTGCTCGAAAGGCTCGACCAAAACTAAACTTAAATTTGCGATCGCTAGTCAAGGTTGCAGCTATTGGCTCGCACAACATCACAGGTGAAACCGACAATCTATATAGTTACAGGGCGATCGCCAAATCTCGCTTTTATAAGTTTTGCAAAGGTATATAAAATTGTCAAAAATCGGAGTATAACATATAAATTATGAATTAACACCTATCTTTTGATAGGTTCAATTGGCTTGACATGACTGTATAATACCTAGGTCATTTACGGAACTTCTGAATCCACTTTCCCGACTGATACCTGGGCATTCGATCGAACGAAAAAGTATTTTGACGTAAAGAGGCATAAACTCATGAACTTTAAGTTTCAACAAGGTTATCTTAACGGAATGCAACCGCAGTCAGCCCATTTAGCCAAAAGAATCTCAAAGTCTTTATCATTAGGTTTGGCGCTTTTGGTGGGAACAAGTACAGTATTGCTGAGCAGTAGCAAAGCCTTTGCATTAGACAAAGTTACCGTAAAATACGGTGCTGTTGACGTAACTTTACCAATGAGCGATTTGCAAAGCTTTGCACAAACCGGCAAACCATCATCTCAACTGCAAAGTGTTTTGAGTCTTGCGAAACAAACTCCCGAATCGGTGCGCGAAATATTAACGCGAGAAGTGGCTTTAGATCCCCAAATGGTTTCGCGGCTGGCAAATACTTATTTTGGGGAAATTGTTTTCAAGCAATTGGGTGAGGTTGCTTATACCCCGGCTACAAAGGCACAAAGCGCGCCGGCACTGCGCGATGCTTTGGTTGCAGCTTCCAAAGATGGCAAACTATCCCTGATGGAAGTGATGCAAAATTACACTCCTCCGGCTTTAGAAGTTGATGGCAATCAAGCTATGGCTATCTACCAGCGAGTGATTAAAGATATCCAAGATTTGCAAGCTATGTATCAGAATTCCCCGGGTTTGCAAAGTACGGCTGGTCAAGCAAGACAAATGATTTGTCAGCCCAACTCATCATCGGGGGCTGGGAAGTAAATCATTTTGCTCTGGATTGGGAATGGGGAATGGGGAATGGGGAATGGGGCATAGGGCATAGGGCATAGGGCATAGGGCATAGGGAATTGGTGCTTTCTTTTCCTATTATCTCTTACTTTTCAGCCATTACCGATGACCCATTACCCAATTACCAATTCCCCATTACACCTTGCCAATTTCTTGAGATAATTGCTCGGCTACCCGTTTGAGCCGGCGCAGTTGGCTTTTCATATCTTTTTGCGTCCAAGGGGCTGCAAAGCGATTGAATCCAAATCTAATTAAAGGATTGGGAATTTGAAATTCAAAGCGGTTAATCAAGAGAGTCCCTTGGATTTGGGGCTGGCATTCCCAGCGATCGCATCCTTTGAAATATCCGTCGAACCCCCATACAATTAAACCGGGTTGTCGCTCCAACACAACACTCTCTAAAGTGGGTTGCAAAACGGGAATTTTTATGATAAATAAACTGCGACTTCCTACAGCAGTATCCCATTCGCCCTCTGGATCGCAACGCAGCAGCGGATTGAGCCATTTGTGCATTAAAGTGCGATCGACTATACAGCGCTCCACCAACGTAGCAGCAGCGCGAATTTCAATGGATTGCTCGAAAACTTGACGAATTGACATGAGAACCTGCAAGCTAGAAGCGTATTCTTACAGTTTCTTATTTTCCTTGTCAAATCTGACCTTAACCTGAAAAAACAATGAATGAAACTTGGCAAGAAATAACTCAACCGATATCGGGCCCAATGGCGGTTGTGTCCGATCGAATCTTGGCACAGGCCCAGGTAGCCCCGAATCCGCTCTCAGAAGCGGAGCGGGGATTAAACAATCTATTTGCGGGCAAAGACATTGAAAATCTCGTCTGGGCGATCGGCATCCTGCTAATTGGCTTGATCGTATCAGCCCTCGTCTCATCTTTAGTCGGCGGATTGCTCAAGAAAACGACGATCGACAACCGACTGGCTGCTTGGATTACCGGGCGCCCGGAAGGAGAAGGATCTCCGCAAGTGGAAAAATGGATTTCCGGTGCGGTATTCTGGATCATTTTTATCTTTTTCCTAGTTGCCTTTTTCAACCGGCTGAATCTCACGGCTGTCTCGCAACCGCTGAATACTTTTCTCAACCAAATTGCTGGTGCTTTGCCGAAGTTGGCTAAAGCCCTAATTTTCTTGGGGATTGCTTGGGTGGTGGCGACAGTTGCCAAATTAGCCTTGTCGCGGGCGATGCGGACTTTTGGCGTAGACGAGCGCTTGAACCAGCAGGTGGGTACTGCACCCACCGAGACTCCTTTGCTGCTGAGCGATACTCTGGCAAATGCGCTGTACTGGTTCATTTTTCTGCTGTTTTTGCCGTTGGTTCTCGAATCGCTGGATTTACAGCAGGCTCTGCTGCCAGTGAATAATTTGCTGAACCAAATTTTGGCGGCAATTCCGAAGATTCTGGAAGCTGTGCTGATTGGGTTTGTGGGCTGGCTGCTGGCTCAAGTTGTGCAGCGGATTGTTACGAATCTGCTGGCTGCTGCTGGCGCGGACAGTTTGGGCGCTCGGTTTGGCATTTCCCGGAGTTCGGGCGGACAATCGCTGTCGTGGATTATCGGCACAATTGTCTATGTGTTGATTTTGATTCCTACGGCGATCGCAGCTTTGAATGCTTTGGACATCCAAGCGATTTCCTTGCCGGCGATCGCGATGCTCAATACGATTCTGGGCGCGCTTCCCAACATTTTTACAGCAGCGATAATTCTCGCGGTTGCTTACTTTTTGGGGCGCTGGATCGGCGATTTGGTGACGAATATCTTGACGGGAATTGGCTTTAACAATGTCTTTTCTTGGTTGGGAATGCAGCCGAAACAGCCGCTGCGACTACCGTCGTCGAGTTCGACGGATCCCGACGCAACCGTACTTCAGGAACCGGATGTTGCGGCACGCACGCCTTCGCAATTTGTCGGCATTGTGGTGCAGGTAGGCATCATGCTGTTTGCTGTGGTGGCGGCTACCGACGTGCTGAAGATTCCAGCGCTGACTGCGATTGTTAGCGGTATTGTGCTGGTTGCAGGTAGGGTGCTGTCTGGTTTGGTGGTATTTGCGATCGGCTTGTATTTGGCGAATCTGGCGTTTAGTTTGATTGCTAGCTCTGGAACTCGCCAAGCGCGGCTGTTGGGCCAAACGGCTCGAATCGCGGTGATTGCTTTTGTTGGAGCCTTGGCGCTGCAACAGATGGGCATTGGCAGCGATATTGTGAATTTGGCTTTCGGGCTGTTGCTCGGGGCGATCGCCGTTGGGATTGCTCTAGCTTTTGGTTTGGGCGGGCGCGAGATTGCGGCCGACGAACTTCGCGGATGGCTGGCGTCGTTTAAACAAGATAAGACGCCGCGTTTGTAAGTCTAATTGATCGGTAAAAAATGGCGTTTGTCCTTAACAAACGTCATTTTTTTATGGTTAAATTTATCGAACCTGCTAAAATAAGATCAGCGAGAATTGAGGAGACTTAAACCGTGACAGTTTTAACTCAACAAATCGAAGAAGAAATAGAATATCCCAGCAGCGACGGAGAACCGATGGCGGAAAGTGACATCACGCGCGATTACATGACTTACGGCGTGGAAGCTCTGAAGCAGCACTTTCAAGGGCGATCGGATGTCTATGTGTCAGCAAATTCTTTCGTGTATTACGAAGAAGGAAACAAATCAGCAGTAGTTGCTCCCGACATTTATGTAGTATTTGGAGTCAGAAAACGCCAGAGAGATAACTATAAAATATGGAAAGAAGCAGGGATAGCACCGCAGTTTGTCTTAGAAATAACCTCAGAAACAACTCAAGAGGTAGATCAAGAAATTAAACCAGAAACTTATCGAAGTTTGGGAGTCAGGGAATACTTCCAGTACGATCCGTCTGGGGATTATTTGAATCCGATATTGCAAGGAGTGCGTTTAGTAAACAACCAGTACGAGCCGATTCCCGTCAATAATATCGCCTTCGATACGCTGTGGCTGTACAGCGAAGTATTGGGACTGGAATTGCACTTAGTTTCTGGAGAATTAAGGTTTAGAAATCCTCAAACAGGAGAGTTTCTGAAGACTTATCAGCAATCAGAACAAGAACGGCGGGCAGAACATTCTGCACGGCTGGCCGAACAACAAGCACGGCTGGCCGAACAACAAGCACGACTGGCGGCAGAATCAGCTTTGCGATCGCTCGTTTCTCAACTGTTAAAATCGGAAATGAATTTAGAGCAAGTTGCACAAATGATGAATTTATCGACATCGGAAGTTGAGCGATTAGTAGGGAGAAATGAATGAGCAATAAGGATCGCAAATTAAATAATTTACACTCTTAAAAGTGGGATGGGCGTCCCGCCCGTCTTTTCTGGACGGGCGGGACGCCCATCCCACAAGAACAATAAAGATTATAAGTTATTTCATTCTCATTCCTAAGCGCATCCAACCTTCAGATTACAGCCTCGGATCGACAGGTTCGCTCTCCATCGCTAAAACTCCGAAAACGCACTCATGAACTTGCCTCAACGGAGCACCAGCCACAAATCTCTCCAACGATTCTACACCGAGAGCAAACTCTCGCAAAGCTAAAGAACGCTTCCCGGAAAGCCCGCGCGATCGCAATTTGTCTAAATGCTCCGGCAAAGAATATTCCAAGCCGTAAATAATTCGCAAATACTCTTTACCGCGACATTTGATCGCAGGCTGTACGAGTCCTTTGCTATTGTTCACAATAAATTCCATCGGTTTAACCACCATCCCTTCGCCCCCAGCCTCAGTCATTTTTTCCCACCATTGAATCCCTGCAAATTGACTGTCAAGATCGGCAATTCTAACTACTTTGTATTGAGTAGCTAACAGCAATTCTAGGTCAAAATTACAGATTTCTGCTATCTGTTCCATGTGCCAGCAGTGATTCTGATCGGTGTGAACATTTCCCTCGGTTGCCAAGATGTGGAAAGGCGCTAACTTGAGGTCGGAGATGGATTTCACGGGCCAGCAGTAGCGCTGGTAGGCATTGACATAGCGATCGGCTAAATCGGCTCGTTCCCGGTAGCTAGCCAACACAGAATCAACCTCAACTCCCCGCTGTTTCGCCTGTTCTAGCTGCTGAATCGCCTCTGCAAACCCGTGACGGGATGCGGTTCCCACGGCAGCATATTGTTCTTGCAATAAACCTTGAGCTTTGGCAGACCAAGGCATTAATTCGCAGTCCAAACACACCCAATCGGTTTTAAATTTATCCCAAAAATTGCTGGCAGAAAGAGCGCGATTTACCCGCGTTAAAAACTCGGTTTCTAAGGTAGAATTATCGAAGAAATGGCGACCTGTACGGGTGTAACAAATGCCAATGCTGTTGTTGAGAATCCCAAAGCGCCGTTTGGCCGCCGATTCATCGCGGCAAACAATGACAACTGCACGGGAACCCATGTGCTTTTCTTCGCAGACAACTGTTGATACGCCCTGCTGTTGGTAGTAGTTAAAGGCTTCGGCTGGATGTTCTAAAAGTCCGGGTTCTTGGGAGGTAGCAGCGGGAGACATGGTGGGCGGTAAGTAAATCAGCCATTTGGGATTGGCGGCAAATCTGCTCATTACTTCTAGGGCTGCGATCGCATTTTCTGCGCGAATTGTTATGTTACGTTGCAGCCTGGTTGAAATCATGCGTTTTCCGAGCACGTCGGCAATATCCAGCACGTCATCAAACTGCTGTTGGGCGGTGAGATTTGTGGCGGGAAAACTGTTATCTGGAGTTGCAATGGATGGAAATGCGATCGGTTTGGCTGGTTCGCAGTAAATCATCGCAGCAGGAACGCTGACAAATTCTCTTTCAGGATACCGCAAAGCTGTTAGCTTGCCGCCGAAAACGCAGCCTGTGTCAATATCAACAGTATTGTTCAACCATTCTGTTTCGGGAATCGGGGTATGTCCGTAAACAACAGCAGCTTGACCTCGATATTCTGCGGCCCAATTGTAGCGGACTGGTAAGCCGAATTCATCGATTTCGCCTGTGGTTTCTCCGTACAATGCGAAATCTCGAACGCGGGCGGATGCGCGTCCCTGAAGTTCTGCTTTCATTCCGGCGTGGGCGACGACTAATTTGCCGCCGTCGAGGACGTAATGTCCGATTAAACTATCTAGAAATTGGCTAATTTCGCTAACTGCTGATTCGCGCAATTCATCGGGTAAATCTGCAATTTCTGCTAAGGTTTGTTCGAGTCCGTGGTTGATTTTGACATTTTTGCCGCTGAGTTTTCGCAATAATTTGATGTCGTGATTTCCGGGGACGCACAAAGCGGTTGATGCTGCTACCATGTTGCGGACGAGTTTGAGGGTGTCGAGAATGCGCGGGCCTCGATCGACCAAATCGCCCAAAAACACGGCTTTACGACCTTCTGGATGGGCGTAGGTGGGATAATCCCAAAAGCCAGATGCGCTGGATGGTTCGACAATTTGATAGCCCAACTGTTGCAGCAATTGTGACAATTCGCCACAGCATCCGTGAACGTCACCGATGATGTCAAAGGGGCCTGTGTCCTGTTTGCGGTTGTTCCACAGCGGTTGTCTCTCGATTTGGGCTGCTGCGATGTCTTCTGGGGAACGGAGGATGTGAACGTAGCGGAAGCCTTCGCGATCGAGATTTCGGAGCGATCGTCTTAAATTTTGAACGTGGCGGCGAATGACATGACTGCCAAAATTGCGGTTTGGACGCTGTTGATTGCGATCGGCACACAATTTTTCGGGTAAATCCAGCACAATTGCTACTAAAAAGCAATGATATTTTCGGGCTAATTCTAACAGCGGTTTGCGACTTTCTGGCTGCACATTCGTAGCATCAATCACAGTTAATTTACCCGCAGCCAGACGTTTAGCAGCGATTAAATGCAGCACTTCAAAAGCATCAGCGGTAGCCGCTTGATTGTTTTCGTCGTCGGAAACCAGGCCGCGGCAGTAATCGGATGAAATGATTTCTGTCGGTTGGAAATGCTGGCGCGCAAAGGTAGATTTGCCGGAACCCGATGCACCGATGAGCAGGACTAAAGATAGTTCGGGAATTGTAATTTTCATGGTTTAATAATATTATTCAGCAAACATCTGCGCCAGAATATCTAAAACAGCTTTTTGTTCGTCAGCGCTGATTTTACCGAGATATTGAACTAATCGATTTTTGTCAACAGTCCGAATTTGATCCAGGATAATTTGTCCATCTTTGCCTTGAAAATTACAAGCTATCCGGCTGGGATATGCTTGCCCCTTCGTTGTCATTGGAGCAATGATGACAGTGGAAATGCGCTTGTTCATATCATCGGGTGAAATCACTAAACAAGGTCTTGTTTTCTTAATTTCACTGCCAACAGTGGGGTCGAGATTAACTAAAAAAACATCAAAACGTTTGACTACCATTGCCACTCATTCTCCTCCCACTCAGTAGTTATGACATCATCAAGCAGGACATCATCATGTTGTTCTGCCATTTTTGCGAACGCTTCTTCCCAACCAGCACGCGGTTTTATAGCTGCACGAATGACGATTCGATCGCCCTGAACTTCGATTTCTACTGCTTCACTAATACCAATTTGCTCTAATAAAGATTTAGGAATGCGAATTCCTTGAGACCGATCGACTTTAATTATCTGGGTTTGGATAGATTTGCTCATAGCTGAAGCCTGCCTTTTTCCAAGTTTAACTACATTGTAAGCACAAAAAACTGTAGCAGTTATTCTATCAAAGCAAATATTGCCATTTGTGTAGGCGAACCAAGTGCTAAATCCTCCGATCCAACGGATCGAAACTCCACCCTAAAACCAAACCGTTCAGCCACCCCATTCGCCCAAGTCTGAAACTCTGCGCGCGTCCACTCAAAGCGGTGATCGCGGTGGCGAAATTTACCCGCCGGCAAGTTTTCAAACCGAACATTGTACTCAACGTTGGGAGTTGTGACGATCGCAAATTTCGGCCGCACAAACTCAAACAAAACCCGTTCAAAAGCAGCCAACCGTTCTAAATCGAGATGTTCGATCACCTCAATCACCGCTGCTGCGTCAAAATCAGTCAAGCGGCTGTCCCGATAAATCAGGGAACTTTGGATCAATTGTAAGCGAGATTGCTGTGCAGGAGAAAAGCGATCGACCTGCAATCGTTCCTTGGCGATTTCCAACGCCCGAAAAGACACATCGACTCCGGTAATTTGGGCGATCGCACTTTCGGCTAAAAGCAATCGCAGCAGTTTTCCCTCACCGCAGCCCAAATCTACCACTCGCTGAGCACCGCGGGCTTTTAAAACAGTCATCACAGCTTCTAAACGCTGTTCGTTGAGGCTAATTCGCTGTTCTAAAACTTCCTCTTCTAAAGCACGAGAAACTTCGCTTGCATCGCAGTCAAGATTATCTTCTTCTGCTAATTGTGCCACAGCAAGGCGAGTCAAACGGCGCTGGCGTTTCAAATAGCGATCGGCAATTTGTTCGCGGGCGGGATGCGAGTTCAACCAACCTTCGCCGTGACGCAATAACTTCTCGATTTCATCATCGCCCACCCAATAATGTTTATCGTCATCTAAGACAGGAATTAGTACATAAAGATGACTCAACAAATCCGCCAACCGCACTGTATTTTGCAGTTCCACAGCAAAGTAAGGACTCGCGCCCCACTCGGGAAATTGTTCGTCAAGAATCAGCGGTTTTGCTGCGACTTGATAGCCCAGCGGCTCAAACATTTGGCGCAGGAACTTCTCGCCCCCGCGACAGGGCAAAACCGACAGCTTAACTGTCAGCGGAATGGCAGTTTCTGCGAGTTCTGGACGGTCTTTGCAGCGCCCGGATAGGGCGGTACGGAAGACCTGGGCGAGGGCGACACTGAGAAAGGATGAGGCTACGTAGGGGCGATCGTTGACGTATTGTTCTAAAGGGCGATCGCCCGATTTGGTCTTACCGCGCACCAAACCAACCGGATCGACATCTAACAGCAAAGCTGCCGTGCACTTGTCTGCATTTGCTTCAGGATAAAACACGCTGGCTTGTCCGAAAGTCATCGGGAAGCATTGAAGGCGATCGGGATGTTTGTGCAGCAAATAGCCTAAATCCGTAGCAGGGACGCGAGTTGTGGAGATAGTTAATAACATAATATTGGGAATTGGGCATCGGGCATCGGGCATCGGGCATCGGGCATTGGGAATTGGTGTTTGTTATTTCATAATTACTTCTTTTTACTAATGACTAATGACTACTGACTACTGACTAATGACTACTGACTACTAAGATTGCTGTTTTTCCACACTTCCCAAATTCAACTTAGCGCGCAATTCATCCTTAATCCGATTTAAAATAGAATCCTCATCCAAAGAAGCCAAAATCTTACTCACCACAGCCTTCGGCCCATCATCACCCCAAGAAGCACCATTAGCCAAATAAGCCTTAGTAACTTGACCAATTCCGTAGCAAGAAACCCCAGCAATTGCAGCTTGAGTCACAGCCACAGAAACATAAGGCCCCAAAGCCAAACCACCCGTCGCCGGCGTCGCCAAACCCAGCAATCCTTTCAAAGAACTTAAGCCAAAATTCGCTAACAATTCCCCCGCAGTAATTCCCCCCATACTAATCGCAATCTTTTGCAGCAATTCCACCGCCCCCGCTTCGGTCATCGGAATGCCGTAAACTTTAGATAGAGTTAATATCATCACCACATCAATTACCGCCCCGCTGAGAATATCAACTATTGTAATTGGATTCAGGGCGATCGCCACAGCTTTAGTCATTACCCCATTCCAGATAATCCGGTTAGCAGCATCATCGCGAATCTCCATTTTTCGCTGCACCAACTGCTCGTTAATATCCCCCGCACAGAGCATCGTATTCAGCGCCACCAAAGATTTACCTTCTCTGTCTAAAATCTCCAAAATTTTTAATTTTAAATCTTGTACTTGTGGTAAACTGCGCGTCATTTTTACTCCCATACTTCCGTCGGGACGGCGCACCGCCTGCGCTGTCAAAGGTGAAGCCGCCGACATCACAATTTCATCGGGAGATAGCAATTCTCTCACGCGATCGTCCCGGATTTTATGATAAATTGCCAGCCTGTCTGCATCGGGATACTGGTCAATTTTATTAAACACTAATAACATCGGTTTTCCGGCTTCCCGCAACTGCGAAAGTGCTGCGTATTCTACTTTTGTAATATCGCCAGCCACCACAAACAAAATCAAATCGGCTTGTTGCGCGACGCGACGGGCTAAAAGTTCGCGAGTTTCGCCGTCAACTTCATCAATTCCCGGAGTATCGATTAATTCTACTTGCGACAAACGGTAAATAACCGGCGAAAGTCTATCGGGTAAATCATCATCAACACCATCTCCGACATCCCACTGGCCAATAGTTGTGGTGCGAGTCACCCCGTGAGTCGGGCCCGTTTCAAACACATTTTGACCCAAAAGCGCGTTCAAAACCGAAGATTTTCCCCTTCCTACCATCCCAAACACAGCGATTTGCACGCAAGCGCGCTCTAGCTTGTCGAGCATGGTTTCCAAGCCGCCAATTTCCGGCTCCAGTCCAGTTCGCTCTTGTGCTGTCAAATCGAGATTTTCTACTATATCTCGCAGAGCATCTTTGGCGCGGCGCAGGTTTAGTTCTGCTTGAATGTCTGCGAAGCTTAATATTGTGTCGTCTAATTCGCGATCGACATTTGAAAAATCCGATACTTCAGTCATTGTTACCTGATGTTATAGCTTTGCTTTACTTAAAGTTTCTACCGATATGATGCTATTCTAGCTTTTTCTGTGGGCTTTGTACATTAGGGGTAGGGCAATGGCGTGTTTATAATCCGGGTATGGACACAGCAATGCTGTGTCCTCATCCTGGTAAGGACACAGCAATGCTGTGTCCCTACAGATATCATGTAAAACTTGTTTAATTTACAACAATGATTAACCGCCTCCAAATAATAGCCAGTTATCCATTTCCATTACGTGTAATAATTTTCCTCTTAATCTTAGCAGCAATCTGGCTACCACTAGCCGCACCAATTTATCTCTTAGTTAAAGATAGCAATCTCGCAACCATTCTGACAATGGGATTGCTGTTTACCGAGTTTTTGTTGCTACTTCCGCGCTGGGGAAAACAGGTTTACAGACAAACGCAATTGCTCAAAAGTTACGGTTTAGTGAATACGCGACAAAACGGTTTTGAGCTTTTGACGGGATTGGCGATCGGCATTTCGATCGCATTCACCCTATTTTTTGTGCAAGGACTGCTGGGTTTTGTCGCATGGCAAAATTCTCATAATTTGCCGAGAATCATCGCAGAAGGGCTATTAAGCGCCCTGGGAGTGGGTTTTGCAGAGGAGTTGGTATTCCGGGGTTGGTTGTTCGACGAGTTGCAGCGGGATTACAGTTATCCGATGTCTGTGCGGGCGAACAGTCTGGTGTTTGCCCTATCTCATTTTATCAAACCCGTGGAGGCAATGCTGCGGACTTGGCCTCAGTTTCCGGGGCTGTTGTTGCTGGGTTTGATCCTGGTTTTGGCAAAGCGAAGTTGTCAAAATCGATTGGGTTTGTCGATCGGGCTTCATGCAGGTTTAGTCTGGGGATACTATATAATTAACGTCGGAGAGTTAGTGCGATATTCTGGCTCTGTCCCGGATTGGGTGACTGGAATTAACGGCAATCCGTTGGCTGGTGCGATCGGGCTATTGTTTTTGAGCGTGTTGGCTGTGGGAATGCGACAGATGTCGGAACAGTCCAAAGGGCGATCGGATTAATCAATTCTTGAAAATGGCATAATATATCAGACCATACTCTACAACCAACCTGGGGAAATTTTTATGCAGCTTGCTGAACTTCTACCACTCGTCAAAGATTTGCCTCACACTGACAAACTTTTACTACTGCATTTTATCGTATCAGAATTACTCCAAGAATCAGGTATAGTTCCGCTAGAAGAGCAAGGCAAAGTATCTAGCACTAATTCCTACAACTCTTTTGAAGCCGCTGCTGTATTAGCAAAGGCATTATCAGAAGAAAAAGCAGTAAAACATGGTTGATAAAGTCAGATTTGCGTTTACCGAAATCGATCCGCAACTGGGTGCATTAAGTACATTGCCTTACTTGCCACTAACTTTAACTTATCAGAATTGCTCTTTAAGTGCATCAGGCTTGCTAGATACAGGTTCTAGTGTTAACGTATTGCCCTACGAAATGGGATTAAGATTAGGAGCAATTTGGGAACGTCAAACACTTTCTGTTCCATTAGGAGGCAATTTGGCTAGGTTTGAGGCGCGGGCTTTGGTATTGAGGGCGAACATTGAGCGCTTTCCTCCAGTGGATTTAGCTTTTGCTTGGACAAAAGACAGGAATGCTCCATTAATTCTAGGACACATGAATTTCTTTCTGGAGTTTGATGTCTGCTTATACCGGGCTGAATTATTATTTGAAATTAGTCCTAAAAGGAGAGGAGAGCAAAGATAGGCTGGGTTTGTCGATCGGGATTCATGCAGGTTTAGTCTGGGGATACTATATAATTAACGTCGGAGAGTTAGTGCGATATTCTGGCTCTGTCCCGGATTGGGTGACAGGAATTAACGGCAATCCGTTGGCTGGTGCGATCGGGCTATTGTTTTTGAGCGTGTTGGCTGTGGCAATGCGGCAGATATCGGAACAGTCCAAAGGTTTGTAATATATCCATCAGGTGCGGATCTATCAGATTGTTGGTATTGAGTTAGGAATTTATCGCAGGATCCACACCCTACAACTACTTAGGCTTATGTCTCAGAATTTTCAGATAATTAGCATTTCTGGTGAAATCATGGGCGGAACACCTGTTTTTATTGGCACTAGGGTTCCTGTCCAAACACTTTTTGACTATTTAGAAGCCGGAGAGTCAATTGATGATTTTTTAGATGGATTTCCCACTGTAACTAGGGAGCAAGTAATTGCTCTCTTGGAAGTTCTTAGAAAACAATTGATTGCGATGGTGGCGTAGAATTAAGCCGATCTTAGCTAACGTAGTTAATTGATAATTATGTTATACTGAATTCATAAAAACGCAAAAACCATGCTAAGTAAATCTTCGCGCCTTATTTACGGCGATGAATTAATTACCGCAACAGAATTGAACCAGCAACTGAATCGAGTGCTAGATTTGGCGATGGAACACCCTGTCACTATCACTCGCAACGACCAGCATTTTGCTTTACTGCGCCGGGAAGAGATGACGCTGTGGGTAAAAGCTGCGACGCTTTCTTTGACTGTATTTGAAGTAAGTGCCGCTGCTTACCGGCTGCGATTGGGAGAAGCGATTAGTTCAGCAAATCCCTATCACTGGCTGACAGTATTTGACTCAGATGAACTGTGCGAATTGATTGCTGAATTAGAAAAAGCTTACCGACTTGCTGAGTCGGAATCTGGCGCATGGAATCAGATTGAGATTGTAATTCATGAATGGCATGAAAGCGCTAAAGCAATTTCTAGCCCGGAACTCGCAGCAGCTTTCAGCGATGAAATTGACGAAGTTTTGCTGACACCACCTCAAATAGAAAGCACTACTGAATCGACTCAGTTATGACCCACACTCCACCTACTCCAGACGATTCAGAAACTGGCGTTTCCTCTGAAGAACTTTCCGTACCTGTACCCGTGATTTCCGAGTTGGTAATCCCACCTGAAGAAGCACTTACAGCACCCCGAACATCCCTATCTACTAAAGAAAATGCAGCCGAAATTATCGTGCAATTGCCTGAATCGCCCTGGTTAGTAGTAGCGAAAAACCGACGGGTTAACCGAGATTGGGAAGCTTTATTGTTACGCGCCCCTGAGAATACTCGTCGCTGCTATCAGGATTTATGTACTAGCCCGATGGTGAGAAAACCGAGGAGAGTTTTTCCGTTAAAAGGCAAACTTTATCAAGGTGCGTGGGAATACGAAGTAACAAGTTCAGACAGAGTATTTTATGTACCGGATGAACACAAACGCAAGGTGCTTGTTTATTACGCGGGAACCCATCCTAAATCAGCACCAACTCCTCCGTAAATAAACCAGACTATTTCAGCAGACTTGTCTCTACAGAAAGCATTGGCAAATTGACAGTAATTTTCCCAAACAAAACTTACGCACAGGTGGCTAGAAACCGGGTTTTTTGACGATAATCCTTCGCTGTACTCCACAGAAAGTGTAAAAAACCCGGTTTCTTTGTCGGGAGTGCATCCACGAGTGCCAAAAATAAATCGAGTCACCAGAGGCGATAAGGGGAAGGGAAAAGAGAAGAAGAGTAAAGGACAAAAGAGCAAAAAAACAAAGGGCTAAGAAGTCCACGCAGCCACACACACAACCCGAAAACCCTTGCCGTAGTCGCCCCAGTCCTGCCCATTACTGTGCCTAGAAGCAGAACGGCAAAGCCCCGAATCGTTGACGAACGAACCACCGCGCAAGAGCCGCCTTCGACTATCTCCACCACTTTCCCAAGCACTACCATCAGTCGGCGCACCGTTATAAATATCGGGCCAAATATCTTGACACCATTCCCAGACATTCCCGTGCATATCATAAAGTCCAAAGGTATTAGGCGGAAAACTACCCACAGCAGTTGTTTTTGCACGATAGGTTCCCTTCGGTGCAGAACCATAGGGATAATTCCCGTCATAATTAACTAAATCCAGGGTAATAGTGTCCCCAAAATAAAAAGGTGTCGTCGTTCCTGCACGACAAGCATATTCCCATTCGGCTTCACTAGGCAATCTATAATTGCGTCCAGTAAGTCGAGATAACCTCGCACAGAATTCTATAGCATCATTCCAACTTACTTGCTCAACAGGTAAATCATCACCTTTAAAATTAGAAGGATTAGCCTTGAGGTCAATCTTGACTTTTGGAAAACCGGCCACAGCACGCCATTGAGCCTGAGTCACCTCATATTTTCCCATCAAAAAAGCGGCGACATTAACAGTACGCTGTGGTCCTTCATTCTTCTCTCGTCTTGGTTCCGTATCGGGGGAACCCATGACGAAACTACCCCCAGGAATTGCCATCATGTCTAAAGTTATGCCATTGGCGATAGTTTCAGTAAAAACCTGTGCTTGACTTTGGCTGCGCTTGGTGATTTCCCCCTTTGAATTCACTGTCACCGTTTCAAATTGAACTGTTTTTAGGGTATTTGACGATACTTTTGGCGCTGGAGTTTTTGGTGGTGGTGGTTCTAGTTGTCGGATTTCTGAAGGTGGCAAAGGAGATGGTGTATCATTGCGTAATCTCGGTGACGATGGCTGAACCGTTGGAGTTTGAGAGGAGTTGTTTAGCAAGTTTTGAATCACAACTGAACCGACAAGTCCTACTCCAGCAAAACCGACTAATTGTAAAAAACCTCGCCTTGTCGGTGGCGGTGGTGGCGGTGGTGGCGGTGGTGGCGGTGGCGGCGGGGAAGACTGCGACAAAGATAAAATTGCCTGGAATGCTTCATCTGCATTTTGATAACGCTGACTGAAATTGTCGCGCACCATTTTATCTAAAACATTAGCTAAATTATTACTCACTTGAGCCTGATTTCGCCAAATTACCTCTCCTGTCCGCGTATCTTCTCGTAAGTTAAAAGGATGTTCACCAGTCAATGCTTGAATTCCAATCATCCCCACTGCATGAATATCACTGGCAAATCTAGGTTTGCCCTTCGCTTGTTCGCTCGGCATATAACCAGGAGTACCAATTGCAATAGTTAAGCTAGTTTGCTTTTGAGCATTTACAACTATTGTGCTAATTTCCTTGACAGCGCCAAAGTCAATCAAGACAATTTTACCATCTTGGCGACGCATTAAATTATCAGGTTTAAGATCGCGATGAATCACCTTTTGCTGATGAACAATTGCTAATATTTCTAAGATATTGTGCAATAATGTAATAGTATATGATTCGCTTAATTTTTTACCGGGAATCAGTTCTTTCGTAAGGTCATGTCCGGCGATAAAATTTTGCACCAAATAAAATTCCCCATTTTCCTCAAAGTGGGCGGAAAGCTTGGGGATTTGGTCGTGTAGACTACCCAATTTATACAGAGTTTGGGCTTCCGTCTCGAATAAGCGTTTGGCCATTAGCAAAAGGCCAGGGTCAGCGTTTTTCGGTTTAAGATGTTTGACAACGCACTGGGGATGTCCGGGTAAGTCTAAATCTTTGGCAAGGTAGGTGTGGCCAAAACCGCCTTTCCCCAAGAATTTGATAATTTGATAATGATTGCGGAGGGTACGACCCAGCATAGTTTTCAGGGAATGCAGTGGAAGTTAGGATATATTGTCGCACAAAAAGTAATGAGATGCTTAAACTCAGAATCGTTTCCACAATTGTACTGCTAGTTAGTGCCAGTTGTTCATCTCCCGCACAGGCGCAAAATCCTGCACAAATAAAGCCAAATAATTCTTTAGTTCAAGTCCAGCCAACCCGCGAACAAATCCTCAATGCTTGCGTGCTCAATCGTGCGGAAACTCTGCCAAATCCTTTTACCGATGTGCCATCAAATCACTGGGCTTACAAAGCTGTTTTGACGATGTATTATTGCGGCGCTTACCGAGAAGCAACCCCGCCTGCTTTAATTCAAGAATTGCTGGAATCAACACCAACAAATTGACTATCCCGCATTTCATCTGCGTTAATCCGCGTTCATCTGCGGTTAAAAAAACAAAAACCGCAGATTTCAGGCAGATAAACACAGATAAACGCAGATTATTTCAAGATTATTTGGGAATGAGTGCAAGAGGTTTATTCTCAAAATTCAGCCCGAACCGTAAACGAATAATCGCCGCCCGGTTCAAGCTGATAATCCCATTTCTCTAAAAAACGGTGCAGCGGTTCCTGAATCAATGCCCTACCCTGAGAAGGTTCCAGAATTAGTGTTTTTTCTTCCCGAAAACGCCATTGAAAGTGCCACTCAAAACTGCCGGCAGTCACTTCACCTTCAAGCGTGCCTTTTAGCCAAGATTGACCCGTAACTCGGACATGGGCTGTAGTTTCAGGCAAACGTCTCGAACTCACCTTTTTGTTTCCGCGTTTGTTTCTATAATGGTACGATTGTTGTAGAGACTCATGCTTTTTTCTATTCCTTGTTGCAGACTTAGCTCGATCGCCTCTACAACCAATTTCAGCATCTTCTCTACTAACTGACTTTCCTCTGAGGAAAATTTTCCTAATACGAAGGAAATCGTATCTTTATCATTTTTAGCAGGATCGCTTTGAGGTTTGCCGATGCCAATCCGCAATCGGGGAAATTTGTCTGTCCCCAAATGAGAAATTGTGGATTTCATGCCGTTGTGCCCGCCCGCTGAACCGGCTAGGCGCATTCTCATTTTCCCGATCGGCAAATCCATATCGTCGTACACTACTAACACAGCAGGCGCAGGTATTTTGTACCAATCCGCAGCCGCCCGAATCGATTGGCCCGACAGATTCATGTACGTCAGCGGTTTCAGCAAGCGAATTTTCTGTCCGCGCGGCCGATTTCCCTCGCCGAATATGCCTTGAAATTTGCGATTTTCCGACAGCGAAATCTGCCAAGCTTGAGCCAAAGCATCTACTGCATTAAAGCCGATATTGTGTCGCGTGCGATCGTACTTTGGTTCTGGATTCCCCAAACCTACAATTAGCTGGGGAATCACCAACTCTGCTGGAGTTTCCGACTTCTGAGTGTTGTTCATTTAAATGTCTGTGCTATCTTCCTTAACAGCCGCGAGTTTTTCCGGTTCCGGCTTTTTGATTGCGACTGCTTCTTCTAACTGCTTCGTTTCCCGCGTAAACTCCGACTCAAAATCCCGCGAAGCATCCTGAAAACTCCGCAGTGCTTTCCCGAAACTACGACCAATTTCTGGTAACTTTTTCGGACCGAATACCAACAGGGCGATAGTGAAAATTACTGCCATTTCCGGCAAGCCAATGCCAAAAATATTCATTTTGTTTCTCCTGCAATTTGTTTAATTAGTTAGAATTTAATTCCGACGCACTAACGGGAAAGGGCAAGGGGAAATGGGAAAACTTAGCTTTTACCCTTTCTCCTCTACCCTCAGCTTTTACTGTTAGTCTTAAATTTCGCTGCTCAAAGTTTAGCGGCCGAGACTCGACCAATCAACGTCCACATTCTCCAGAATCAGAGAAGAGTTGTAGATTTGCAAAATAATCAACAAGAACACGAAAAACAGTCCAATGAAAACGCTCATCAATAGGGTGGTTCCCCAACCGGGGGCTACCTTGCCGTATTCTGAGTTAAGGGGTTTGAGTCTGTCTCCCAACCAAGTCCGTTGTGCCATAAGTCACCTGCAATGAATCTCTACAGAAAAGTTTGACATATTTCCACCGCTAATTGCGATCGCAATTTCTCAGATCCCCCACTCGGACACTCTCCCCCTCTCCCTGTCCCACTCAGAGGCTGCCATACCGTACCGCGCCTCAAATTACTAGACTTTTAGACGAATTGTTATTTTTTGTAATATTATAGAGGGGATCACTCATAATCGCTCCTCAATATGGAACCAGCAGCAGTTCTCGGCATTTCTCTCGGTATGTGTCTGGTGGCAATCACCGGTTTCTCGATCTACACGGCTTTCGGCCCTCCTGCTAAGGAATTGAGAGATCCTTTTGAAGAACACGAAGATTAGAAATGAAGGAAGAAGGAAGAGGGAAGAAGGAAGATTTTCCCTCTCTCCCCATCTCCCCCTCCCCCCTCTCTCCCCATCTCCCCCTCTCCCCCTTTCCCAATTTTCCCCCTCCCCGCTGCGATCGAACTTCTGCGTTGCGCGAATCACCGTCTCCTGCTGCTCAATGCTATATTCTTTAAAATACGCTAAATCTATATTTGAGAAATCTATCTTCCAGTTAAAGTAAAAATTATTAAGTTTCAGGGAAAAGCATTATGGGCAATAGCTTTGGGCATCTATTTCGGATATCGACATTTGGGGAATCTCACGGCGGGGGTGTGGGAGTGGTAATTGACGGTTGCCCGCCTCTGGTGTCGATCGACCCATCGGAAATTCAAGCGGAACTCGATCGCCGCCGCCCCGGACAAAGCAAAATTACCACACCCCGCAAAGAAGCAGATACCTGCGAAATTCTGTCGGGTGTGTTTGAAGGCAAAACTCTGGGAACGCCGATCGCCATTTTAGTCCGCAATCAAGACACTCGTCCCCAAGATTATGGCGAAATGGCCACAACTTACCGTCCTTCCCATGCTGATGCTACCTACGATGCTAAGTACGGAATTCGCAACTGGCAAGGCGGAGGTCGATCGTCGGCGAGAGAAACAATTGGTAGAGTAGCAGCAGGGGCGATCGCCAAAAAAATTCTCCAACAAGCAGCAGGCGTAGAAATAGTCGGCTACGTCAAACGCATCAAAGACTTAGAATGCGTCGCCGACCCGGACACTGTTACCTTAGAACAAGTAGAAAGCAACATCGTTCGCTGTCCCGATGCCGAATGCGCCATTAAAATGATTGAACTGATCGAAAAAGTTCGCGACAGTGGAGATTCGATCGGCGGCGTAGTCGAATGCGTCGCCCGCAACGTACCCAAAGGTCTGGGAATGCCGGTATTCGACAAACTCGAAGCCGATTTGGCCAAAGCGATTATGTCATTACCCGCCAGCAAAGGCTTTGAAATTGGTTCGGGCTTTGCGGGGACTCTGCTTTTGGGCAGCGAACATAATGATGAATACTATACTGATGAACAAGGAGAAATTCGTACAGTCACGAATCGCTCCGGTGGAATTCAGGGTGGCATTGCTAACGGTGAAAATATCATTCTGCGCGCGGCTTTCAAGCCAACTGCAACAATTCGCCAGCAACAGCGCACAGTCACCCGAGAGGGGGAAGCAACGCTGCTGGCGGCAAAAGGAAGGCACGACCCTTGCGTTTTACCAAGAGCTGTGCCAATGGTCGAAGCAATGGTAGCTTTAGTGTTGTGCGACCATCTGCTGCGCCATCACGGACAATGTGGAACCTTAAAGTCTGAATTTTAAAATGGAAATCAGCTTGTCCTCTGTAGTGGCAAATCCCGTTGATTGCCCTCAACCCTCCGAAGCAATAAAAGGTATAGATGATTTTGTAGTACAGTTCTGGGGCGTGCGGGGCAGTGTTCCGACACCCGGATCGGAAACTGTTCGCTACGGTGGCAATACTTCTTGTTTGGAAATGCGAGTCGGTGGAAAACGCTTGATTTTTGACGGCGGAACTGGCTTGCGGATGCTGGGAGACCAGTTGCTGCAAGAAATGCCCGTGCAAGCTTATATGTTTTTTACTCACTATCACTGGGATCACATTCAAGGGTTCCCAATGTTCGCCCCAGCTTTCATTCGCGGCAATAGCTTTGATATTTATGGGGCAATTCCCCCCGATGGAGATTGCCTGAAACGGCACTTCGTCGAACGGGTTTTGCACTCCAATTCGCCGGTACCGCTGATGGGTTTGCCGGCAGATCTGACTTTTCACGAGATCGATCACAACCAGACGATGATGCTGGACGATATTGAGATTAGAACTGGTTCTCTGAATCACCCGAATACTGCTATGGGATATCGGGTGACTTGGCAGGGACGTTCAGTTGTTTACTGTTCGGATACGGAACATTTTCCCGATCGAATAGATGAAAATGTGTACAATTTAGCCCTCGACGCTGACGTGCTGATCTACGATGCGATGTACACCGACGAGGAATATCACAACCCCAAGTCTCCGAAGGTGGGTTGGGGACACTCGACTTGGCAGGAAGCGGTGAGAATGGCTAAGGAGGCCCGGGTGAAACGGGTGGTGATTTTTCACCACGATCCGGCTCATACTGACGATTTTCTCGATCGCATCGCCGAAGACGTGCAAATCGCTTTTCCCAAGGCTGTTATGGCCCGCGAGGGTCTTATTTTGCCGATCGGCTTCTGAACTTTCGTCGGTACGGTCGATCGTATCCTTTGTCAAATCATCATGATGATGATGATGATGATGTGGAGTAGGTCTCGCGGCCTGCTCCACAACTTTTTTATGTGTAGCAAAGAGTCTTGGTACGTGGTATAATTCTGACTTGGTAACTTTTTAGGAAGAATATTTAAGGTTTTTTTCATTGTTTGACAGGCTCTTATTTGAGAAAATCGAACAAAATTGGCAGTTTGTTATTCAAAGCGGGAGTTTAGCTGCTCAAGTCTGTAGACCCGATTACTGGACTTTCTGTGACTGTGATGGGTAGAAATATGCCGACCGGAAAAAATATCTAGTGCAAGCAAGGTCTCAGACTTTCGCCAAATGCCACGACAGAACTAACGTCGCCCCTAAACCAAAGCAAAAATTTATTGCGACGTGCTATTATTTGCGATCGAGTAACGACGCATCTGGCCCGATCGCTTCCGCAAAATGCACAGCAAGAAGTAAAATAACTGGAGGATTGCCAGAGGCGAAAAGGTCAACGTTTTGAGTGCCAACAAACACGGCAAAGCTCGTGAGAGCAGACTCTCGCGATGAGCGGCTGGTGGCAGCAAACTTCCCAAATCCCGATCGCCCAGTAATTTTCTGAGAATTCCTAAAGATAAAAGCTGAGGTTAGATTTACGAAAAAATACAGCATTGCGATGCTTTTTTCCGAACATGAATATTGGCAACTCTGAAAAGCCGATTTGAGAGCTTTTCGTTACAATCTGAGGAATTTTTCAGCAGTCAATTTCACTCAAAAGAAAGAGACTATCGCTCTTTGGTTTGGGACTAGCTGCAAGCAAAGTGAAAGTTATGACTTGACTATCAAAATGGGAAATTTACGTTTTAGATCTTCAGCAAATCAGTACAGATGGATTGCCTTAGGCAGTTTCGCTGTAATTATGGGTATTTCAGGGGCCCTTGCCTACCGCCTAGCTCCGCCACCCGGATTCATGGCCCAAGGCACTCTCACTTCTAACAATCCGCCAGTCAAATTTTCGAGCACGGGCACGACAATTCTCAAGCAGGGAGAGCAACTGACTCCGGATGTTCTACTGGCAGATAATGTTGTCAAAGCCGTGGCAGATGCAGTTAAACTGTCGCCGCAGCAAGTTCGACAAAATGCTAGCGTCCAGATTTCTAAGCCGGAACAACCGCTAGAGATTGCTGTTGGGTATCGCTCGCTCGATCAGCAGCAAGCAATCAAAACAGCGGATATGTTGATGAAGGGCATGGTTGAAAAAAGCCGGCTGATTAACAGATATCGCTGGCAATCAGTCAATCAGACGCTCAACCAACGCTTGGCACAAGTCACTCAAGACCTGAAACAAGCTCAGCAAAAACTCGACCAATACGAAAGAGAGCGCGCTCGCCTGTTGCAGCAAATGAAGCTTCAGCAAGACGTTTACAACAAAACTCAGCTTGCGATGGCGGATACGCAAGCCTCGGAAAAAGAAATGGTGAGCAGTTTGGCCGCCGCTACAGCGCCACAAATTGTGGCGACGCCCACGAGCGATCCAACTGTGCCTCTGATTGTGGGAGTTGGCCTGCTGTTAGCGATTTTGGTAAGTCGCGGTTTGATTCCTTCAGTGGCGGATTGGAGGAACAAAGCAGCTTTTCAGCGAGAAGAGAGCGAAAGGCTCCAAAGTGCTTTGTACCGACTGATCAAGGAAGGCAGCGGCGAAATCACTCTGGTACGGTTTGCGATGGAGACGCGGCTGTCGCCGGATGTCGCCCAGCGTTTTTTGAACCAACAAGCTGAAGTCTTTAATGCCAACTGTGA
Source organism: Microcoleus sp. PH2017_28_MFU_U_A (assembly GCF_020738035.1). Taxonomy (NCBI): domain Bacteria; kingdom Bacillati; phylum Cyanobacteriota; class Cyanophyceae; order Oscillatoriales; family Microcoleaceae; genus Microcoleus; species Microcoleus sp. PH2017_28_MFU_U_A. The sequence goes on along the minus strand of NZ_JAEQCX010000024.1, from coordinate 49,716 downwards.
AATTAAAGACGACGGCAGCATTTTGTATCATTTCCACATTTAAAGGGCTGCGGGCGCGAGCCCTCCACAGAAGAGTTTAGCCGATCGAGCCACTGCTCGATCGGCTTGCTTTTTTGGGGCGAGCAGATGTTCCAGGAAGAAGGTTTCAGAGATACCTCACTTTTCGCGAGCAAAGATATATATGAAAAAAGGGAAAAAATAATAGCAATGGTTGCAGCTAGTTTTGGCGATCGGGCGGTCTTAACAGAACTTAATTAAGTTATATAAAAACACGGAAAAGCAATAAGAATAAGGGTTTTAGCAATTGACCACTCCTGATCGGCTGGCATTTGTGTTGATACTGGCTGGCATTTGTGTTGATTTGGTAAACTTTTTGGATTTGGTGTTCCGCTCACTTAAATATCTATATAATAAAAAATAAGTAAATGTACGGTTGATTTTACCTAAGTTTCCGGATAAAGGACTACTCGATCGTTAAATATTGTTGAGAGGGTTAACAAGCTCAGTAGAAATACTGTAATCTCAAGCAATAACTTGTTGAGGGAAGTTAGATAGTTTCACATAAGAGACTCGATCTAGCAAGAGCCAAGAATCAAACTCCCAGCCTGAAAGCGTGTGTTTTTACCTTCCACTTTTGCAATGACCTGTTGAGGCTAGACTTATGATGTTTGGAATAATTTGTTCTTCTTGCGTAGTATACTTTTTGCTAATGTCGATCGCCAATTACGGTGACACAGGAATGTAAATTATTGAAGGCACTCAGGCACTCTCGACAGAAGGCAGCAGACAAAAAAACAGTTTGACAACTTCGGTGAAGTCTCAGAAGCTGACTTGTGTGTCGTGGATTTGCTAGGAATAAAAATAGATGGATGAAGGAGTCGTTAAGTACCGCTGCGAATGGCAAGAGGCAAATCCTTTAGCTGCCGAGAACATAGCAGATTTGATGGACTGGCGCGATCGACTCCACTCTTGGGGACTAATAGGCGTCTACGAAAATAGTATTGGTTTTGGTAACATCAGTATCAGAATTGGCAATTCTTGTCAGTTCATTATTTCAGGCACCCAGACGGCACACTTGCCAAATCTGGGGCCTGAATTTTATTGTACTGTTACCGAATTTAACTTAGAACAAAATTTCCTCGGCTGTCGCGGCCCCGTACCAGCTTCGTCGGAGTCTCTAACTCACGCTGCACTGTACCTTCGCAGAGATGATGTGCGTGCGATAATTCACGTTCACAATCCTCAACTATGGCAGCAACTGCTGTTTAAAATTCCTACTACTAGAAAAGAGATACCCTATGGCACTCCTCAAATGGCGCTAGAAATGTTTAGACTTTTTGACGAGGAGAATTTGGCCGATCGCAAAATTCTGGCCATGGCCGGTCACGAGGACGGAATTATCTGTTTTGGCGGCACCTTGGATGAAGCTGGCAAAGTGCTCTCGGCGGCGATCGGGTAAACTGGAGATCTCGCACTCTTGCCAGAAAAAGCTCATCGTGATATGTAGTTAGAAACCAGGTTTCTACCAATTTTGCGACAGGGATAAGAAATCTACGCAGAAACCTGGTTTCTGAGGTAAGCGAGGCCACACAGATGAACTTGTCTCTCAAAAGCGGTTTTTTTAACCAAATATTTGACTCAAACCGCAATCATGCAACTGTAGGTGTGCGCTTCAATCCCTTATAAAATCTAAAATCTAAAATCTAAAATCGGCTGATGTTGGTGCCGATCGGGGTTAAACTGGGCTTGGTCGTTGATTTGTCACCGATCGCTCTAGCGACTGCGGGTTCAAAACTTTTCAAGTGCCTCTTGCCTCTGAGGTAAGGTAAAGATATTTTAAAGAAATATATAATGTAAAAACTGAGGGCCATTGTGAATCAGACGAAACTTGTAAGCTCAAAAGAACTGCAATCAGAGGTATCTCGTCTCACCGAAGAGCTGCAAATGCGCGACCAATTGGTGCAGCAGTTATCTCAAGAACTTTTCAGACTGGTCAAGGGAAATTCGAGTTTTGTCCCGGCGCCGGAAGTTTCCGATCGCCACCAAGCTCAAATGCAGGCGATGCGAGAACAATTGCAAGCCGTGGAAGAGCAAGTTGGTTTTTATCAAGAACAAATCGCCGAGCGCGATGCTGAGGTTTACCAACTGCGACAGTCGGTGCAAGAATTGACCGATCGCTCTAGAATGCTCGAACAGGTGGTTCAGGAATTGCCGGGAGTTTACCGCCAGAAGTTTGCCGAGCGGATCGAGCCGATTAAGGAAAAGTTGCAGCAACTGCAAAAGGAAAACAACCAGTTGCACACTGAGTTACAGAGCGTGACTTACCGTCTGGCGGTACGCAACCGCAAGGCTAAGGGCCTGGATCTGCCCAGCGTCGATCCTGAGGACGATCGCGGTATTCAAATGCCGAGCTTTGGCAATGCCTAAAGTTGTGATTGTAACAGGCTACGAACAAGGCTCGGCCGATCGCCTCAAGGCTGCGATCGCTCAATCCGATCCTTTAACTGAAGTCGAGATATGTGCGATTTCTGAACTCAATTCTGGCGCGATCGCTCTTTCGGGGGCGATCGTTTGCCCTTTGACGCTGGATGTTCCGTCCAATCTGGTTTTTCCGGGTCAAGATGTGTTTCGATTTGGCGCTAATGTTGCGGCGGCGCGCGATCGAGTGGCTCGGGAACTACAAGTGTCCGTCGGCGATGGCAATTTTTGGCTGCCGGTGGTGTTGACGGCAAAGGGGCCGCTGTATGCTGAGGCGATCGCTGGGGAATCTGACAAGTTGTCGAGCGAGTTGAGTTACTCTCAACCGCTGCATTTGTCTGATGTTTGGCGGCAGCAGTTGTACGAGTTGGCTTTCCGCTTGCTCGTGGATCTTTTAAATGCGCCGCCGGCGACTTATTTGATGCAGTTCGGGTTCGTTGGGGACAGGATTTGTTTCGATCGACTTTTGCCTTTTCCGGCTGCACCTGCGATCGCTTCTGTCGGCGTTCAAGTACCGGATTTATTTGTCTGTTATTGGTATTGCTTGACAAATAAGCCTATTTACGATATGCAAATTACTTCTTTATGTTCGTAGTGAGGACTTTAGTCCTTTCTTGATGAATCAATTAGGACTCTTCGTCCTTACTACGAACCTAATTATGGGTAATTAACGGGAGATAGTAGAATTTTTATTAAGCAACTAAAGCGGGAGTTTGTATTGAAATAACTTGCTCGAAAGTGTCAAAAATTTCAAATAGTTGGTCGAGTTGAGTAATTTCAAAAATGAGCCTGACTGTAACTGAGAGGTTGCAAATAACCAGGCGGCATCCCCGGTGGCGGGCGGCGTTGAGCCCGCCGACTAAAGCGCACAGCCCCGAACTGTCGATGAAATCGACGCTAGTCATGTCAATTACCCACAGATTGTGGCGATCGGGCAAAATTTCTGCTAGCTGTTGTTGCAGGAGACTACCGGCTTGGGAGTCGAGGCAGTTTTGAGGCTGAAGCACGATGTGTTGGTGGAAGTTGGGAAATTGCATAACTGTTACCCTAAGATTGTAAAATGCGACTAAGTAAATTGATTTGCTGCTTCTGTCAAAAGACAGAATAATTTCAGCTAAAGTTTCAAGAGGCGATCGGGCTGACTAAATAATCGGAGGCGATCGCACTTGTGGTAGATTAAGTAAGATGACTGGCTTTCGATCGGAATGCAAGCGCAACAATTCCTGATTAATTGATTATCTCTGAAAGGTTAGTTTTTGCTTGAGCGGGCGATCGCAAGTGTAGTGTGTTTTTCATCACAGCGAAAGATTGCACTATTGGCCGAATCGAGCCAATATATAAAAGTATTGAGCTTTGCAAAAGTTTACGAAGGCAATATCGAAATGTCTTTTGAGTTTTTATCGTTAGAGACTATTCAGCAATTGGCGCGAGATTACGGCTACTGGGCTGTATTTTTCGGGATTTTGCTAGAAAATCTGGGAGTCCCTCTTCCAGGCGAGACAATTACGATTGCTGGCGGATTTTTGGCTGGCAGCGGGGAACTGAATTACTGGTACGTGCTCGGAAGTGCGATCGCCGGTGCGACTGTGGGGGGAAATTTCGGTTATGCGATCGGCAGATACGGCGGCTGGCCCCTGCTGCTGAAGCTGGGAAAAATCTTCCGCTTTCGGGAAGAACAACTGTTTGACTTAAAAGAAAAGTTTAGCGAAAATGCAGCTAAAGCCGTATTTTTGGGCCGTTTCATCGCACTGCTGCGAATTTTTGCCAGCCCCCTAGCGGGAATTGCAGAAATGCCCTTTTTGCAATTTTCATTCTTCAATATTTTGGGTGCCGCAAGCTGGGCATCCGTAATGGTAAGTTTGTCATACTTCTTAGGACAGGTTGTGTCTTTAGAGAAGTTAGTAGGTTGGGCTGCTCAATTTGCGGTAGTTGCTTTGCTATTAACAGTTGCTTGGATTGCAATTCCTATTTGGTTGGAGTCGCGGAATTTGGACAAGACTAAGTAGGGTTGGAGACTCTTCTCAAAAAGACTCAATCTTCTTGTGGAACGGGCATCTTGCCCGTTCTTAAAATAGTGTAACATCTGAGGTTAAACTTATATTTTACACCAATGTCAGGAACAGGCTAGAAGCCCGTTCCACAAACAATAAAACTTATTCTGAGGTAGACTTCGATATCTCTACATTTATAATAGATAGAAATCATGGGATACACTACAATCTTTGAAGGCACATTTCATTTAAATCAGCGGTTATTGGATAGCGAAACTCTTTATTTATTAGAGTTTTCTCGGACGAGGCGAATGAAGCGAAATCCTGAAATTTTGCAAGATGTTCCCGATGCGGCGAGAACAGCCGTGGGTTTGCCTGTGGGCGAAGAAGGCTGCTATTTTGTCAATGAAAAGTGGGATGAAGAGTCGGAATTGTCGATCGTAAATTACAACCGCCCGCCGAAGACTCAGCCCGGATTGTGGTGTCAGTGGATTCCGACTGCTGACGGCGGGGGGATTCAGTGGAATGGCATGGAAAAGTTTTATGATTATGTGGAATGGTTGCAGTATCTGATTGACAATTTTATCGAACCTTGGGGTTATGTTTTGAGAGGCGAGGTGAATTGGCAAGGGGAAAGGGAAGAGGATGTGGGTATGATTTGGGTTGAGAATAATGTCATTATTTCACCCGAGGATGCACAGGAATTGCTGAGGTATGCGGTATCGCCGGTATCAGTGCCAAAGGTGGTTTGGGATTATTTGCAAGCGGTGGAAGCGACGGGGAAGCCTCTGACACATTGGCATGAATTAGTCGATCGGGCGGTGGAGTTGGGACACGGGGAAGCGGCGCTGTGGTTCAAGCCTAATATGGATAAGTATTTGGATGGTTGGGAGAGGGGTTTTGAGTTTGAGGGGAAGGTAATTAAAATGAAAGATAGTGAACTGTAAGCGGTTGTTTTGATTGCGGATAATCCGGTTATAATTGTTAGTACGATCGCAGGAGGATGTAGTATGACGGCATCAACAGAAATTCGCGAAGAAGTAATTGAGAGTAAGCCACAACCTTATTACACTCCAGCCGAGTATTTTGCTTTAGAAGAAGCAGCAGAGGACAAAAGTGAATATTGTCGCGGTCAAATATTACCAATGCCTGCGAATTCCGCCAACCACAATATGATAGTAGGTGATATTATTACTCCTTTGAATTTTGCTTTTAAAGGACAGAAACATTATCATTTATTTGCTTTGGGCTTGCGTTTGTGGATACCACAAAAGCAATTTTGTACTTATCCTGATGTGATGGTGGTTGCGGGTAAGCTGGAGTTTGCGGAGGGGAGGAAAGATGCGATTACTAATGTGGTGATGGTGGCTGAGGTTTTATCGAAATCGACAGCAAATTACGATCGAGGTGAAAAATTTAAACTTTTGCGATCGATTCCCACTTTGAGGGAGTATATTTTGATCGATCAGTACGAGATGCACGTCGAACAGTTTTCTAAGACGGATGACAATAAGTGGGTTTTGTCTGAGTATGATGGTGCTGAAGCGGTTCTGGTGTTGAGCTCGGTGCAGTTTGAGATGTCTTTGGGCGAAATGTACGATCGCGTGGATTTTGAGTCGGAGTCTGATTAGTAGCCATAAAAAACATGATTAAGTAAGATCGAATTAAGCGAGTAAATTTAATCATAAAAATCGAGGAAAACGTAATGATTGCCAGCAAAAATCATCCTGACGTTTCAGTTAAAGACTATTTAGAAGGTGAACTGGTAAGTCCCATCAAGCATGAATACAGGAACGGACAAATCTATGCAATGGCCGGCGCAAGTAATCCCCATGTTTTGATTTGTCTAAATTTAGCAACTCTGCTGAGAAATCATCTGCGCGGGACTGGTTGCCTGGTTTTTATGGCCGATACAAAAGTAAGATTTGAGACAATTAATACTTTTTATTATCCAGATGTAGCTGTATCTTGCGATGAACGAGATACTACTTCTGTTGCCGATTTTATCTGCTATCCTTCGCTAATTGTGGAAGTCCTATCTCCAACAACTGAGGCGTTTGACAGAGGAGATAAATTTGCGGATTATCGATCGCTCTCAACTATACAAGAATATGTATTAATCGGTCAACAACGGATGAATGTAGATTGCTACCGTCGCGATGTGGAAGGGCGTTGGGTTTTTTCTTCCTGCGGTGAGGGGGAATGTCTGGAGTTGGCTAGTATCAATTTTCAGTGTCCAATCTCTGCTTTGTATGAGGATGTTCCTGGATTGAGTTAAGATGTCGTTGGGTGAAATGTTCGATCGCGTGGATTTTGAGTCTGAAGAGTGAAGTGATATAGTAGAATCCCGGAAGCATTATGAAATCTGAAAAGTCGGCTATTACCTACAATATCGGTCAAAAATGGGCTGTGACACTTTGCTGCGAAGCAGAGGAAAAACTGGAATTGAGAGTTGCAAAAATCCTTGAATATTTAGACAAAAATTATCTCTTAAAGCAATGGGAAATATTTGATATTGAAGCTACGGGCAGTTATGGCAATTGCTTGACTGCGCGGTGCAATAATCAGGAAATATTTCAGGTATCTACTTCTGATTTGTTGGAGGTAATGAGGGAAGAAGGTCAAGTTATTGAATTAGATGCTAGTTTGATCAAAGATGACGAGGAATTGTTTAAAATACTGATTCGAGATGGGGTTTCAATTGATTTGCTTGGCAGCGGGGAGATGATGCCACTGACGGTTTTGGGCAAATATGTTTATGTTGACAAAGAACTGTTTATGTGGTAAAGATAGTAAGTGTTCGCAACTCTCAGACGTGATTCTAAGAGTTGCAAACACTTACTAAAACCCAAACGCTTTAGTAATCAATGGCAGTAGATTATTGCAGAATTCTAGTAGTTCTGTCGCTTTTGGTACACTTTTCATAATTCGTTCTAGCATCCTATTTGCCTGTTTGGCTTTAGTCTTCATTTCTGCATCATTAGGATTTGTAGCAGCTTCAGCTAATTCCTTTACTTGTTTTAAAGCATCTTCTTTGTCATCTTCACTTAAATTTGGATCGGCTGAAATTGCTGCTTCGAGTTCAATCAGTAACTCTTTGATTCCGGGTTTATCAGGTTCAGAGGATGAAGGTAACTCGTTTATAGCGAATGAAACATCTCCTCCAACGTGACTTGATGAAGTGCCTTGAATATTACCTCCTGTAACAGCACCTCCAACACTTCCTCCGATTTGAATACCTTGTTTATCTTCCATTATTCCCTCCTAAGTTGATTGATATTTGGATAATACTGTTATTTTTAGTCATTTCGCGAAACATTTCCTCCAACATTACTTGATGAACTGCCTCCTATATCACCTGCTGTGACAGAACCTCCCACACTTCCTTCTATTCGGATAGATCGATCGGTCGAATAGACTACATAACTACCTTCTGCATTACTTTCCATGAAGTTGTATAAGAAATCAACTACTTTTTTTAATCCTTTCATATCGGTTGTCACAAATATTGGCATAGGAGAACCGGAATTCAGATATAACTTAAGACCGTATTTTTCGGGCGAAAAAGTATTTACAATTAACCAGATAATTGCTACTATCGCCATAATTATTCCTGCCGCTCTCATCTCAGCATTATTAAAATAAGTAGCTACAACAAGTCCAATGACAAACAATCCCAAAATCCATTGAAATGGAATTTTTGGGGTCTTAACTGGTGATATACCAAAACCTGTAATGTTGCGAAATTGATAGACATCAGAACCAAATTTAACTGTATTTTTGGTAATATATATCTTGGTGTCATCCCAGATAGGTCGGTCATTATCTTGTGATGATATGTTATTTGCAGCCATCATTCCCCCCTTTTTTTAAAACTGTGAACCCACCAGGTAATAAGAATTAATTCTATCCCTACATAAATGAAGTCCTTGGGACTGCTGATGAGTGCTATTGATATTGACATCCCTGTGTAGTTAGAAGTATAATAGCGACTTAATATGAGCTTCAACAGTGAGAAAAAGTAATAAAAAAGTAATAAAAAAGTAAGATTTGTTCCCTGTTGCGGTACAATCTATACTCAGCCTACCTTAACGCTCCGCTAGTAAGGGACTTTAACATATGACCGTTGACGAAGCCATAGCGATCGCAGAAACAGCCCTCAACTACGATCGCCTCAACAAAGTTCAAGAGCTAGTGTTTCGTCAATCTTGGGAAGGGGTGTCTTATATGGAAATTGCTACAAGCACAGGTTATGATTATGATTATATCAAAGATGCTGGTGCTAAATTATGGAAACTACTTTCAAAAGCACTAGAAGAAAAAGTCAAAAAAGATAATCTCAAGTCAGTATTGAAACGATATTTAAGACGAGGTAAAGTGAATCTACAGCGAAATCTGACCATCGAAGTTAATCTCACTGGTGCAAATCTCAGTGGAGCAAACTTAAGCGGTGCTAGATTATTCGCAAACTTGAATGAAGCTGATTATGTTCAAACCGATTTAGATAAAATAATAAATGCTGATAGTGAAACTGAATTATCTGACTCAGAAAACGAAATTAACTGGAACGGTTTTTGCTTCCACTCAGAAGCACAAGTGAAAATTGCCGAAATACTCGATCGCACTTCCACTCTCTTCATCCCCAACTCCCAACTCCGACTCACAACACCGGAAGGGAGACAAAACCAAGAAGCTGACTTTCTTATATTCCACCAAAACAAGTTAGGAATGCTGAAAATTGACCGCGAATCATCGCATCAAAACACAGCAGAAGATGAAATGTGCGGACTTTCGATAGATTCTGGCATCAGTCTTGTCAAACATTACGATGCTACCCGATGCAGCGAACAACCGGCTCTAGTTGTGCAGGAGTTTTTGGAAATATTGAGTCAGGCATAGCTATGATACCAAATCCTGCCATAATATCCATTCTACTCTTCAGTCCGCGCAGGCGGACTTCGTTTGTGTAGTCGCGATTTCAATCGCCGACTGACTTTCGTTGGTAAAGATTACATCCTCATAGATAGAATCCATGCTAGTGCGAAAATCCACACTAGCCAAGTGAATTTCGCTTCCTTGGGTGTAAGAATACAAAACCCACAACCCCTCAGCATTGCGGCGAAAACACTCAACCCGCTGCCGCTTTTGACTAATTAACACATACTCCTGAAGCGTTTCTAATTCTTGATAGTCAGCAAACTTATCACCGCGATCGAATCCTTCAGTTCCTGTTGACAAAACCTCGATAATTAAACAAGGATGTCTTTTAAAAGATTGAAATGCTTTGTCCCGTTCATCGCAACTTACCATCACGTCGGGATAGTAGTAAATATTCCTAGATTCAATCCTAGCTTTCATGTCTGACATATAAGCACGACAGCCACTACCCCGAACATGATTTCTCAAAAGTGCAAATAAGTTGCCAGCAACTGTCACATGAGCATCACTTGCACCTGCCATTGCGTAGGTTTCGCCCTGAATATACTCATGTTTAACCTGGCTGAGTTCTTCTAATTTCAGATACTCTTCCGGTGAGATGTAATTTTGGCTTTGATTTGCAACCATTGGCTTTATATTGAGTTTTTTATGATACTAGATTCAGACCACTTCTATTGTACCAAACCCACTAGGATTTTTAAATTATTTGATCCATATTTTAACAAATAAGGTGGGCATTGCCCACCTTACTCTTAGTCCCACTCTGCTGGGACTTTGTTTGTCAGTCTTGCTGGATGCCGAGGCCAGAAACCGGGTTTCTTCCTAAATCTCTAGTTTAGAAAGCAAAGATTTTTGATAGAAACCCGGTTTCTTTGCACAAGTCCTGTTAACACATTCTAACCCCGATTCTTCTCCGACCAAATGCGGGTTGGCAATCCCCAAACGTAGACAAATCCTTCGGCTGCTTTGTGATCGAATTCATCCTCGGCGCCGTAGGTTGCTAAGTCGAAACTGTACAGCGAATTCTCTGATTTGCGGCCGACAATTGTGGCGTTTCCTTTGAACATTTTTAGGCGCACGGTTCCAGTTACTCGCTTTTGCGTGTCTAGAATAAATGCGTCTAAAGCTGTTTTTAAAGGGTTGTACCAAAGGCCGTTGTAAATCATTTGGCTGTAGGTTTCTTCGATGCCGCGCTTGTATCGCGTGACATCTGCTGTCAAAGTCAAACTTTCTAAGTCTCGGTGCGCGTGCATCAAAACTAAAATGGCTGGTGTTTCGTAAATCTCCCGCGATTTAATCCCGACTACACGATTTTCAATCATGTCGATGCGGCCGACTCCGTGATTTCCAGCTATTTCGTTGAGTTGGGTAATTAGGGCGACTGGTGCTAATTCTTTGCCGTTTAAACTGACTGGTTTTCCGCAGTCAAAACCGATTTCGATGTATTCGGGTGTGTCGGGAGTTTGTTCGATCGCCTTTGTCATCAAAAACACCTCTTCCGGCGGTTCCGCCCAAGGATCTTCGAGAATGCCGGCTTCGATCGCCATTCCTAACAAATTGCGATCGATACTATAAGGTGAAGACTTCTTCACCGGCGACGGAATACCGCATCTTTCACCGTAGGCGATGGTTTCCTCGCGGCTCATTTTCCATTCCCGCGCTGGTGCTAAAATCTTAATCTTGGGATTCAGTGCGCCGATCGACACATCGAACCGTACTTGGTCATTTCCCTTACCAGTACAACCGTGGGCGATCGCATCCGCACCGTATTTTTCGGCAGCTTCTACCAACAATTTAGCAATCAGCGGGCGCGCTAGCGCCGTAGATAGCGGATACCGATTTTCGTAAAGCGCGTTAGCTTGAATTGCTGGGAAGGCATAATCTTTGACAAATTCTTCCGTAGCATCAATCACCAAAGATTCCGAAGCACCAGATGCTAAAGCTTTCTTGCGGATGGGTTCTAATTCGTCTCCCTGTCCCAAATCCGCCGCCAGAGTAATTACCTCTTCGACTCCCCACTCCTTCATCAGGTAAGGAATGCAGACAGAAGTATCGACTCCGCCGGAATATGCTAGGACAACTTTTTTAGCGCGACTCATTGCTATTTACATCCTGAATTTAACTGACATCTTGCACCATTATCACTAAGCTTTTTAGGGCGGGCAAGATGCCCACCCCACCATAAAATTAATTTTTTGTGGAACAGGCATCTTGCCTGTTCTGGATAATGGTGCAAGATGTGATATTTAACCAACTTTGTATTATGCACCTAATTGACATCAATGCTCGTCAGACATAGTACAGATTCAGATATTATTTTTTTGCTCAACTTGGCTAAGCTGTGGCGCATTTAAATTGTATATTTCCATTTCCGCTCAAAACTCATCAATCCTCTCCCATTCTCCCATTCTCCCATTCTCCCCCTCTCCCATTCTCCCCCTCTCCCATTCTCCCATTCTCCCATTCTCCCCCTCTCCCCCTCTCCCCTCCAACATCGCCGATATCGCCGCCATCTCTCGGCGTATTTCCCGGCCCAGTTGCTGCGAAAAATCTGCTACCGTGGGATACGGTAACTGTGGCGATGGGGTAAAGCCGTGTTTTTTAGTGTTGTGATTCCGACGTACAATCGTAAACCGATTTTGGCAAAATGTCTACAGGCTTTGGAAAATCAGCAGTTTGATAATATTGTCACAGATTATGAGGTGATTGTAGTCGATGACGGTTCGACGGACGGGACGATCGACTGGTTGGCCGCAGATGCTGAGTTTTTGCCGCACGTGCGATCGATCTGTCAATCTCATCAAGGCCCCGCCGCCGCCAGGAATTTGGGCGTTGAAGATGCTAAAGGCGAGACAATTATTTTTATTGATAGCGATTTAGTCGTTACAAAGGATTTTTTGCAAGCACACGCAGATGCTTTGCTACAGGCTTACAAAGATACTGATGCGGTTTTTACTTACGGCAGCGTGATTAATACTTGCAATTTCGACAATCCCACTGCCGAACCTTACAAAATAACTGATTTTTCGGCTGCTTATTTTGCTACGGGAAATGTCAGCATCGCCCGTCACTGGCTACTGGAAGCTGGACTATTTGACACTCGCTTTCAACTTTACGGATGGGAAGATTTAGAATTGGGTGTCAGGTTGAAAAAATTAGGTTTAAAATTGATTAAATGTCCGACTGCTGTTGGCTATCACTGGCATCCACCTTTTAGTTTAGAGCAAATTCCTGGGATGATTGACCGAGAAATTCAGCGCGGAAGAATGGGAGTTTTGTTTTATCAAAAACACCCCACTTGGGAAGTGCGGCTGATGATTCAAATGACTGTTTTGCACCAAATACTGTGGGGAGTTTTATCTTTGGGCGGGATGCTGAACGAGCGCACTATGAAACCTTTTTTGCAGTGGTTGATTGACCGAGGTAAGTCGCAGTTAGCTTTAGAAATTGCTCGAATTTTTCTGAATTGGTATAATGTCAAAGCCGTGTATGCTGCTTGCGATGAATTGCACGCTCCTACAAAGATGCCATAGATCGTGCCATTTTAGATTTTAGATTTTAGATTGATATTGACTGATGAGTAAGCTGTACGGCATTTAAATTGTAGATTTCAAGGCCCTATTCCCTACTCGTCAAATCCTCTCCTCCTTTAAGATCGCAGACAATCTAGATGCTGTACAGGCGATCGCGCCAACGCCTCAACAAAACTTAAGATACGGTAGCAGGTTGTCAGGCTAGATTTGCTTGCCGTGCAGAGCCAGTAGATATACTTAAAAACAAACATTGAGCAACTGGCCCAATAGTAGCGAAACCGCGTTCTAATCACTGTTTGAATTTTATATTTAATGAAATTTGCCGGATTTATGCCTGATTTGAGGAATATCGGCTGTTTTCTCGATCGCCTGCAATAATTTGCTGAAACAAAGAATTAAAGATGCAGACATTTTTGATAGACTGAATACAAATTAAGGGGTGCGCTATGTTGGCAGGCGATCGGACAGTGCCACTGGCATAGCACAAAAGGGAAGCTGTGTGTCTGATTTATGCTGCCATAGCTAATAAAAGCATCGCATACAGCCACTCATTGACTCCTGTCCAAAAACGGATACCGTCTCACATTCTTCTGTCACGAGCATTCCAAAATTTTAGATAAAAGTTCAATCTCCCAGATTCATCTACCCTTGTAAATCTAAAATCGTTGGACGATTTCCCTGATCGAACGTCTGATCCCGAAATCTCCAATCTAAAATAGAATGACCAGCGATTGATAAACAGGATGCGGAGCTGATAGAAACTTATACTGCTCAAATTCGCGCCATAAATCAACATCTACCCAATTTTATTGTTGCCGCAAGCTCATAGTTCTACCTATAAGCACTTGCGCTTTAATGATTCTTACAATTTGATTAATACACACTATATTACGCAGCAAAATTATCATATGAAAACAAAATAGTAAACGCTATAGATAGAAAAGCTGCGTAGATATTCCTAAGACTCTGAGGGGTTATCGTGAATAAAATTGACCAAAAATACGCCAAAATAACAACAAAAAAATCTGAAATATCTGGCTTAAAACAAAACATTTTAATTGTTGACGACCACCCAGAAAGCTTGCGTCTTTTATCCAAGTTGTTGTCCGAGCGGGGATATCAAGTGCGGCCAACACTAGATGGAAAATTAGCCCTTAAGTTTGCGCGATCGACTCCACCGGATTTAATTTTGCTGGACATTATGATGCCCGGTATAGATGGCTATCAAGTCTGCAAACAGCTAAAAGCTGCTCCTGAAACCAAAGATATTCCTGTAATTTTTATCAGCTCTTTAAATGAAACTTTTGATAAAGTTAAAGCTTTTTCGCTGGGAGCTATAGACTACATTACTAAACCATTTCAAATAGAAGAATTGGTCGCTCGCGTCGAAAGTCAAATGCATCTGAGCAGGCTTTCTCGGCAAGTAGTAGCACAAAATGCGCGGCTGGAAGCAGAAATAGAAGAACGCAAGCGGGTCGAAGCACAACTGCGAGAAAGTCAGCAATGGCTGTCGGCAGTAATTAAAATGAATCCTAATGTTTTGTACGTTTACGATGTGATAGAACAGCGAATTCTGTATCTCAATCGCGAACTATATATCGATCTTGGCTACTCGCTGGAAGAAATACAGCAAATGCCAGCAGCATTTCTTCCTAACTTAATACACCCTGACGATTTGCCAGCATTCTCAGAACATATGAGGAGGATTCAGACATCAAAAGATGGTGAAAGCTTTGAGTTTGAATACCGAATAGAACACAAAAATGGTGAATTTCGCTGGTTTTTTAGCCGGGATACGGTGTTTTCAAGGACGGTGGAGGGCAAACCTTGGAAAATTCTGGGAACTGCTACTGAAATTAGCGATCGCAAACAAGCAGAATTCGATCTTAAAACAGCTTTGTCTGCTTTGGAGCGGCAAATCAAGCAAAGATTTCTGCTAGAAACAATTACTCTCGAAATTCGCTACAGCTTAAAGCAAGACCAAGTTTATCAAACAGCGGCTGCTCAAATAGGTCGAGTTTTTAATGCCGATTCTTGCTTGATTCACACCTACAAAGAACACCCACTGCCCCGCATCTATTGTATGACTCAGTACAGGAAATCTGAATCAGCAACGCTGTGCGATGTAGTAGAAATTCCCGTCCTGGGAAATCCTCACGCTCAGTTGGTGTTGTCTCAAGATAAACCTGTAGTTTCTGACGATGTTTTTGCTGAACCGCTGCTGGAAAATGTTACTGATTTGTGCCGTCAAATAGGTTTGAAGTCGATGATAGCCATCCGCACTTCCTACCAGGGAAAACCCAACGGAATGATGTGCTTGCACCAGTACGATGAGCCCCGCCACTGGACGCAAAATGAGATCAGATTATTGAAAGCTGTCGCTGCACAAATGGGAATTGCGATCGCTCAAGCCAATCTTCTGGAACAAGATAAAGAGCAGCGACTTAAATTGCAACAAAGCGAAGCTAGTCTAGCAGCAGCCCAGAAAATTGCCCATATCGGCAATTGGGAATTCGATCTCGTCACCAATAAAAATATTTGGTCGGAAGAAGTATTCCGCATTTTTGGTCTGGACTCAGCCGCACCTGAACCGACATATATCGAACTTTTACAGATGTATCATCCAGAGGACAGAGAGTTGTTTCAACAAACTGTCAGCCTTGGTATCTCACAGGGAACTTCCTACAAAAAAGAGTTGCGAATTTTGCATCCCAGCGGTCAAATTAGATACCTCGAAACAAGGGGAGAAGCTATTTTTAACAAATCCCTAGAAGTAATTAAACTGTTTGGAACAGTAATGGATATCACCGATCGCAAAGAAGCGGAAGCAGCGCTGCAAATTAGCGAAGAACGTTTTTACCTGGCATTTGAAGCCAGTGCGACGGGATTGTGGGATTGGAATCTTGCCACGGGAGAAGTCTATTTGAATTCACGGTGGAAGACGATGCTGGGATATGAAGTAGAGGAAATAGAAAATAGTTATGCAGCCTGGGAAAGACTTGTACATCCAGATGATTTGCCTCTGGCTACAGCAGCGATAAATGCTCATCTGGTAGGCAAAAAACCGACCTACGAAGCAGAATTTCGGATGCTGACAAAAATCGGTGAATGGAAGTGGATTTTGGCTCAAGCTAAGGTGATGGAACGTGATGATTCGGGAAATCCTTTGCGGATGACGGGCACGCATATCGATATTAGCGATCGCAAACAAGCCGAAGCAAGTTTGCGAAATAGCGAACAGCGAGAACGAGAAAAAGCCCAACAGTTAGAACAAACTCTGGAATACTTAAAAAATGCTCAATCACAACTGATTCAAGCCGCAAAGATGTCAAGTATTGGGCAAATGGTGGCGGGAGTTGCCCATGAAATTAATAACCCCGTCAGCTTCATCTACGGCAATATTATTCCCGCCGCACAGTACGCTAACGATTTGGTAAAATTGATCCAGCTTTACCAGCAAAATTATCCCGAACCAGTGCCAGAAATTGCCGAAAGATTGGCAGAAATAGAAGTGGATTTTATCGCTGAGGATTTCCCCAGAGTGCTGGCTTCAATGCAAGCAGGTGCTAACAGAATTAAGCAGATCGTGTTGTCCTTGCGAAACTTTTCGAGACTCGATGAAAAAGAGCGCAAAGTAATCGATATTCATGAAGGGATAGAGAGCACTTTGGTGATTTTGCAGCATCGATTGCTGTCACAGCCAAAACGTCGGGAAATTCAAGTTGTTAAAAATTACGGCGAACTGCCCAATGTTGAGTGTTATCCGGCGCAATTAAATCAGGTATTTATGAATTTGCTGTCAAATGCGATCGATGCTGTGGAAGAGTCATCAGCAGCCTGTAATGACAAAGTTAATCAGATTCGCATTATTACGGAAGTCAGCAGCGAAAATCAAGTGTGCGTGCGGATTGCTGACAGCGGGCCCGGTATCTGTCCTGAGGTTCAGTCAAGGATGTTTGACCCATTTTTTAGTACAAAGCCGATCGGCAGTGGCACTGGTTTGGGATTGTCGATTAGTTACCAAATTGTGAAAGACCGCCACGGCGGTAATTTGTGGTGTCATTCAGAAGTTGACCGAGGTACAGAATTTGCGATCGAACTACCGATTTCGCAAAAAAAGTTGAAAGTAAAATAGGTTTGTAGTGAGGACTAAAGTCCTTCTTTCGGGAGCATCTCAGTTTTGCATTTGTAGTGCTGTCCCCGCTCGCGTGCTTTATAAAGCACGCGAGCGGGACGCTCGCACTGAAAGAAAAAATGCTTTTTGCAAAAATGAGATGCTCCCCTCAGAAAGAAGGACTTTAGTCCTCACTACGAACCTTTTATGAAGGCTAATTTACCGAAAATAATGTCAAAACCTGAAATTTTATCCGATATTTCATGCAAACCGTCTGTGGCTGAGTTTGATTTTAACCTAACTGTGATATAATTAAAGGCTACTTTTTTCGCTGCTAGACGTTGCACTCTTTCTCTTGGGAGTGAATTTTACAGTTGATTTCATACATACTATCTCAACTTAAGTCTGTAGCATCTACCACATTTTAACTGAATTATGACCGACTCAATTCGCTTCCTGATGTGCGCTCCCGACCACTACGATGTAGATTACGTGATTAACCCTTGGATGGAGGGTAACGTACACAAATCATCGCGCGATCGCGCCGTCGAACAGTGGGAGAAACTTTACCACGTGTTGAAAGACAACGCCGTTGTAGACCTGGTACCGCCCGAAAAAGGCTGGCCGGATATGGTGTTCACCGCCAACGCTGGCTTACTTTTAGGCAATACTTTTGTCCTCAGCCGCTTCTATCACAAGGAACGCCAAGGCGAAGAACCCTATTTCAAAGCATGGTTTGAAAACCAAGGTTTCACCGTGCACGAACTCCCGAAAGACTTGCCGTTTGAGGGTGCTGGTGACGCTTTGCTCGATCGCGAAGGACGCTGGTTGTGGGCAGGATACGGCTTCCGTTCCGAACTCGACTCGCATCCGTTGCTAGCAAACTGGCTGAACATTGAAGTGCTGTCGCTGCGTTTAGTAGACGAACGTTTCTATCACCTAGACACCTGTTTTTGTCCGCTCACAGGCGGATATTTGCTCTACTATCCAGCAGCATTTGACTCTTACTCGAACCGCTTAATTGAAATGCGAGTAGCGCCGGAAAAACGGATTGCGATCGAAGAAGCAGATGCCGCTAATTTTGCTTGCAATGCTGTCAATATTGACAAAGTTGTGGTAATGAACAAGGTGAGCGAAGGCTTGAAAACGCGCATCACTCAAGCGGGCTTCAAAGTCATTGAAACGCCGATGAGCGAATTTTTGAAAGCGGGCGGCGCCTGTAAGTGTTTGACGCTGCGGGTGAATGAACCTGTGCAAGAAGATCGATCGGCAAACGTGATGGTAGAAAGCCGTGCCATTCGCATGGAAGGTCACCTGCTTGATGCCGGTTTAATCAGCCGCGCTTTAGACTTAATTATCGAAAACGGTGGCAGTTTCCAAGTGCTCAATTTCAATTTAGGAGAACAGCGCCAAAGCACATCATCCGCGGATGTGAAAGTTTCGGCACCTTCCCACGATGTGATGGAAGAAATCATGGGATTGCTGATTGACTTGGGTGCAGTGCCACCGCCGCAAGAGATTTGCGACGCTATTTTAGAAGATGTCGTGCAAGATGGTGTCGGCCCAGACGACTTTTACGTTAGTACCATTTATCCTACAGAAGTGCGGGTAAACGGTCAGTGGGTGAAAGCGCGAAATCAGCGGATGGATGGTGCAGTTGCAATTACTGAAACCGCAGAAGGCCCGGTGGCTACGTGCAAATTGTTGCGCGATTTAAAAATAGGTGAAAAAGTCGTTGTTGATGTGGTTGGTATCCGTACTATCCGCAAAACAGAATCGCGGGAACAGCGCAATTCTCAAGAATTTAGCTTTATGTCCGGTAGCGTTTCTAGCGAGCGCCGGGTAGAATTGGTAGTGGAACAAGTAGCGTGGGAATTGCGCCAAATTCGCGATCGGGGCGGTAAAGTTGTGGTGACGGCGGGGCCTGTGGTGATTCACACCGGCGGCGGCGAACATTTAGCGCATTTGATCCGCGAAGGTTACGTACAAGCATTGTTAGGTGGAAATGCGATCGCAGTTCACGACATGGAACAATCTAGCATGGGAACTTCTTTGGGAGTTGACATGAAACGCGGCGTAGCTGTGCGCGGCGGACACCGCCACCACTTGAAAATGATTAACACTGTGCGCCGTTATGGCAGTATTGCTAAAACCGTGGAAGCAGGCGTGATTACTAGCGGTGTAATGTACGAGTGCGTGAAGCATAATATACCGTTTTCGCTGGCTGGTTCGATCCGCGATGACGGGCCGCTTCCCGACACGCAAATGGATTTGGTGAAGGCTCAAGAAGAGTATACTGAGCTGTTACGGGGCGCGGATATGGTGTTAATGCTGTCGTCTATGCTGCATTCGATCGGTGTGGGAAATATGACGCCGGCGGGTGTAAAGATGGTCTGTGTGGACATTAATCCGGCTGTGGTGACGAAATTGAGCGATCGGGGGTCGATCGAATCTACTGGAGTTGTCACCGATGTGGGATTGTTCCTGAGTTTGTTGGTGAATCAATTGGATAAGTTGACTAGCCGCCATCATGTAACTCAATCGGTGTAACTGAATCGATTTAGAATCGGCGATTTAAACCGTGTAGACTCGGCGGTTGAAACCGCGTCTACACAAACAATGTCCGAGCTCAGAGGGACTGAATAATAGAGGCTGGTAGGGTGCGCCACAAGCACCTTCCTTAGCCGATAATGCTGATTATTTTCGCTCAAAAAGCGCCCCAATAAATTGAACTATCGCCCTTTTTATCGCCGCTGGAACTTGGAGGGGATTTAATTTCCGAATTAGCTGCGGTGACGGGAGACAAATCGCCCGGTAAAGACCGAATTCGCAACTCGTTGAGCAAACCATTAATATGATGCGGCTCAGCATCCAGAATACTTGCTAACGGGAGCAGATTTTGCACTGCATATTCGCCGAGTTGAGCGTTAATACTTTCTGCTAAATAGCATAGCATAATGTATCTGCTACCGCTGCTGATAATATGAAATATTTTCTTGAACTCGTCAAAGTATTGAGTTCCCGGTATAGCTGAAGCGATTTTTGTTTCACCCTTCCAGAATAAATCTACATCTATTTGACTGGCTGGCAAAACTTGAGCTTTAGCAATCCAGACGATATCGAGGATTGGTTCAGAGTCATACTCGTGAAAAATCAGCCGCTTTAAACCAGAGATTAATTCCGGAGAATTGAGAGTTTTTTGCCATTCCCGACACCAATCATTACTTTGAGCATTTAAGGCATTTTTGACTGCCGCCGGACGTTCAATCACATCTTTTAATAAAGAAAGACTTCCGGCTAATTTGGCAAACTTTGGGGAGATTTGCTGGTGCAGTATCTGATTGGAGTCAATATAATCTTTGCGCCAAGGTGCGTCCGGGATGAGAACTTGACAGGCGGGAGCAAGTGTGTTGTTTGCAGTAAGAATCGGTGGATTTTTAACTGGACGGCCTTCTAATGACTGTTGAGATTCTAGGCGACTGATTACCTCGATTGCATAGTTTTTGTCTGCTGCGTTTAACGGCGTATTGCTGTATTCGGCTGCTAATTCTTCGAGAAAATCTAGGTAATCTTGCACAACGGGCGATCGCCCTTGTCCTAAAAGCTGATAGACTTCGGAAAATGGATGAGAAACATCTATCGTTGTGCGGCGGTTCCCGAAAAAAGGCACGTCATCCAAAAAAGCGTGTTTCGGCCGCCAAAACTTGCCCCTAGAATCATCCCACAGACATTGACGCCCAGCAAATCGCTGTTGAATTTGCTGGCGTTGTTCGCTGGAAATACTGCCTTTGATGAAAGTCTCATCAAGATATTTGTAAATTGCCTTGACTGATTGTATTTGTGCGTTTAAATCGTCGGATATTGTGATTTCAACTGTCATTTTCCCAAGTTTTTATTAATGTATCAAAGTGGTCAATAACTGTACTTGTATCTACAGGCATAAAACCAAGTGCTGTTTTGATTTCGGGTTTCAGCAAATCCCGCTGAGGGCGTGCAAATACGAATTTTTGGCTTGCAACTAACCAAACATCTTGAATGAAACAGACATCTTTAGCGCGATACAACCTCGGTTCAGGTATCGCAGCGGCGGGATATTGGCTTAACTTTTGAGGATTTTGCTCAACAGGAAGCCAAGGTTTATCTGCGAGTGTTTCAGCCAGTGTTTTGTTGGTGTTTCCAATTGAGGTATATTTTAGTGCATCCCAATTATCAATGATATAGTTAAAAACCGCAATCGAAGCATCGGTTACTGCGCCTGCACCTGAACGATTCGCAGTTTGAATTAGATTGTCAACACAAACTACAATGTCATCTGCACTCAAGGTTTTTCGCATTCCCAAATTCTCAAAGAATTCGAGCCACAGTGGATAATCCTGCGAGTAAAATTCCATATCTGGAATAGCTGCTAAATTTCCGAGAATGTTGCGGATTACTTGACTTTCGGGATTGTAAATTAGTTCGACAGAGCGCAATCTGCGATCGCTACAGCGTACCAAACGCGCCTTTTTCAGCTCTTCTTTGAATGAAAAAGCATCCTCTCCTGCCTTTTCTAGTTCTTTATAAGCTTCAGTGAGATGCTCTCGAATCCACGCCAGCGCGATTAATTGTTCTTCCGGCGCTAATGAGGCATACTCAGGTAACAAACACTCGCGAATCAGTCTAGCACGATTGAGTACCGGAACTTGCAAAAATTGGAACAGTCGCAGCCATTCTTGGTTTTTTTCTGTCCGTAAAAGCCTCAACGTACCTGCAATTTCCGGCGGTTCGTATCCGCCGCCCGGAAGGTAGACATTTTCATCGTTGAGGGAAACGATTTCGTGGGAAGTTGTGGGGTAAATTGGAAGTTGACGCAGCTTGTGGAGGCTATCTTGGTCGTAATTTGTTGGTTCTGAAGCTGCTAGGAAGTTGAGGAGAGATGTATAATGCTGTTGGTGGTAGGGTGGCAAACCTCGATCGCACCGCGAAGATACCGTGTCTAGGACATCTGGGCCTGTCAGAAAATAGACTAACAGATTTTTGTGTCTTTGGGCAAATTGGGCGATCGCACTTTCAAGTTTTGCCGGTGCTCGGACAAGCGTCACCCCAAAATACTGTACAGCCTCGATGATTTCCGCTGCAATATTATCACCGCACAACAAAGGAGTTCCCGCAGTTCCTCCTTTGTGGAGCTTACCATCATTTCCCGGAACCAGCGGAACCTTCTTTAATTCCTCGACTGTTTCTGACGACAGATATCTAGGCGAGATATTAGAAAAATAATTGTATACGAGAGTCAACCAGTCTGTATTTGGTGGATGTAGTGCATCAGCTTGCCAATCGCATTCTGACTGCGTTGAACTAATGACATGAATCAATTTTTTAGCTACTTCTGTAGCATTCATTTCTGACACACCAATCATGTTATGTCGAGGCACTACATTAGTTAAATCTCGGTGCAAAAACCATTCTAGATGATTGGCAAATATCTGCCTTGATGTATCCTCGGAAAAGTAAATAGTGCCTATCGGGTTGTAACCAAATACTTGTAAAGTATTATTCGCGAGAATAGCTAGCGGCAAACCGCGCAAATCTCGATGATTGTCGCTGATGCAATAGCGCAGCATATTCGCAATCCACTGTCTATTTTGCAGGCTGGGTTTCGGTGCATCTTGCAACGGCACACCTAGCTGTTTGTTTTCAGTTAAGTGCTGGCGCAGATTAGCCGGAGTGAATGTTTGTAATGGCAAACCTGCATCTTTAAAAGCTGCCAAAATCGACTCTGGTAATGGCGGTTCGGGAATGTCGATATTGTCGGCGCGCATTGCTGGTAATAATTCGTCCCACCACTTTTTCGAGGGTAAATTTTTAACTGTCGGAGGTGTCACCCATTTTGTTTGTGACATCGCTACCCCGCTGAATTGACGTTCAGTTACAGTGTGTTCTACAGCCGATCGCACAACTAATCTCTGATACAATAACTGTATGACACAGCGGTGCAGTTCTTCGAGAGCTTTGCTGACAGTAATTTTGCCAACAGGCCAAAACTTGTAAAATTCCTCTGGCTGATACCGGCCGATATCTTGCACTAAATCAACAATTAAATTAGCATAAGCGTGGGACAAAACGTGCTGTGCGAGTAGATGGTTCCAAATAGCTCTCGGTCTATCTTTTCCAGTTTGTCCGCTGTCGCTGCTGAGGTTGTCGCGCGAACTATTTAAGTTGAAAAAACCATTAATGTGAATAGGTAGCCCGGTTTCGAGGGGAAGCGGCAAAAAACAGTAAACTTTTCCGTTGACAGGTTGAGGATTTCCCTCGGTACTCACAGCATTAATTCTCGCAGCAGCGCCCGCCCAAGGCAATACTTTTTCTTGGCTTTCGTACATTGCTTGTATGACTTTTGCCAACTCCCCGCCTTCGTCTGTCCGAATTAAACTGACTGTTCTCCAATTTGATTTGGTATTTCGATTCCGGCTAATTGTTTCTATGTCGTGGCGGTATGAAACTGATACTAAACCTGCTGGATTATGGTGGCACAATTCCAGCAATTTGTCTGGTGTATCGGGAATTGCATCGAGGAGTTGTTGGCGTGCTTCTCGTACTTCTTGCTGGTTCTGGGTAACAATTGCGAGAATTTCTTGCCTAGTTTCTTGACTGTTGGCGGGAATTTCGTAAACTCTAATTTCCTGAACAGATTTCAAAAATAGCAGTAACTCTTCACCTGAATTAATCAGTTCGTCTAGCAGTTCTTTGATGTTGGATTCGGTGAAAGCTTGTTTGCGAATTTCGCTATTTTTCGCGTGTTCTGCGGTTCTTAAAGGCAAGCGAAACAAAGTGCCTTGAAAATTTGTCTCTCCTAATGGCAATCCTCCCGCTGCGTAGACTTGCATAAAATCGGGATATTTTTCGTACCATTTAGTGTTTGCTAAATTCCACTCGCGCCCGGGTTCTTGTCTGGAAGTGCCGGGGATAGCTGCGCCGTGGGGGTCAAAAAAAATAATGCGATCGCGCGAAACGAAACTGGGATAATCTGTAACGTGATATATGGCATTAAACCCGACGCCAAATCTACCAGTTTTCTGCAAGTCTCGCGCTTTTTTACTTTGTCCCAGGCTGCGGATGCTGTCAAAGTCTTTATCTGTAAAAACGCGATCGTTGTAGACTAGCATCGCCGGCCCCATGAGCTGTATCATGCGATCGTCAGGCAATTGTTTAGGCTGATGCTGCCGCCAATCCAGAGTAATTTCTACCCGCGTTGCTTTAGCATCGTCAGCATTTTGGATCAACTCTTTGATAATGCCAACGCCTTCGGGATAATCTCGGATAATCCCTCTTAACCGGGCGATTAAGGGTTCGGATTGGTAGAAAGATTTGCCCTCAGTTTCGCTGTTGCTATAAGCCATAGATGTTATGTTCGCTTTCTACCAAATACTATACAAGCAAAGCGTAAATACAAGCAGGATTCCCACTGAGTACCCTACCGAAAGCTATTCGTAATATTCCCATAAAAAACCTCAGACCCGCAAGCCTGAGGACCGGAGTTCCTGAAAATCGTCATTTCTTACTATTATCGTCAACGAACAGCATAAAATACAAGAGGGGTGAAACCCAGCACGGCAGTTGTTGGCAGACTGAGATTTCTTCCTGACTCGCAACGTGGAAGCGGTTTTTGATTCAATACTTCATATCATGTCCGATCGATCGACCGCAATAAGTAAGGTTCGTAGTGCGGACTTCAGTCCGCATAATGCTGCGGACTGAAGTCCGCACTACGAACTGTTTTTGCGATCGAGCCACCGGACATAAGATCGCGCATACATTCACCAGGACGATCGCCATTTATCGACATCGCACTTGATAATTATGCTTTAAGATGGGAGCCTGTCCTCGATCGCAATATAAGGCTCACCGTGAGTACCCGTATAGATTTGAGTCGGACGGTAAATGCGGTTTGTCTCTAGCTGTTCCTTCCAGTGGGCCAGCCAACCGGCAACTCGGGCGATCGCAAAAACTGGTGTAAACAAGTCCGTCGGAATTCCCATTTTCCGGTAAACCAGACCAGAATAGAAATCTACATTAGCATAAATTCCTTTGTGAGCCAATTTCTCTTCAACGACTTCTTCCAACTTGACAGCAATGTCGTAATAATCATCGCGACCAAAGTTGTCAAACAACTGTTCCGCTAACCCTTGGAGAATAGTTGCTCTCGGATCTTTCACCTTATAAACTCGGTGTCCGAAGCCCATGATTTTGTCCTTATTTTCAACGCACTTCTCGACAAAAGGCCGCACGTTTGCTACAGAACCAATTTGCTCCAACATCTCAATCACTTCTTCATTCGCTCCCCCGTGCAGCGGCCCCGCCAAAGTGCCAACTGCTGAAGCAATCACCCCGTAAGGATCTGTTAGCGTCGAAGCTGTTACCATTGCCGAAAATGTAGAGGCATTGATAGTATGTTCGGCGTGCAGAGTCAGACAAACGTCAAAAATATTAGCTAACAGCGGATCTGGTTCTCGCTCGTTTAGCATATAAAGAAAGTTAGCCGAGTAGTTCAAGTCATCCCTCGGCCGCACGGGGTCATTACCTCGCCGCATTTGCTGGAACGCTGCTACCATTGTGGGAATCTTAGCTAGCAGCCGCACTACAGCTTCTCGAATATATGCTGGGTTAGCCAGAGCTCGGCGCGAGTAAAATAAACCTAAAGCCGCTGCTGAAGCTTGCAGGGCATCCATGGGATGTCCTCTTTCGGGAAAGCATTTCATCATGTCGCGGATGCGATATTTGATCCGGCGGTGATAGCGAATTTCATGCTCGAAAGCTTCTAGTTCTTCCTTTGTTGGAAGTACACCCCAGATTAATAAATATGACGTTTCGACAAAGGAACTTTTGAGTGCTAGTTCCTCGATGCTAATCCCGCGATATTCCAGCACCCCTTTTTGTCCATCTACGTAACTAATACTGGACAAGGTGGCGGGAACACCTTCTAAACCTGGTTTGAATTCGCCGACGACCATTGCGATACCGTGTTGTGTGAGTTGAATCTAATCAAATTACATTAGCAGAAAGCAAGATCGTGTCACCGTCTTGACCAATAATAATTCGATCGCGACTCAGGCACTCCGGCGCTCAGAAACGGGATTTTTCAACGAAGTTATCAATCGCGCCGCTAGATATTTTCGCCCCTCCCACCCGCTTTCTGCGCCCGAAAATCTGGGTTTAAGAGGGCGATTCGCCGTTTCTAGCAGAGCAAAAACTTGGGCCCAGTCAGCCAGAACATTTGGCTGCGGCCGACTGGGGAACCTGTTTCGGGGAGAATTAAACCGATGATACCTGCTTTTTTGAGAATGAGGGTGTCGTGCGATCGCCCCCAAAGCAAAGTTTCAGCCCAATTGCCCAAATCTGGTTGGTGCCCCACCAGGGCCAAGCTGCGGTTCCCTGTTTCCTGCCACTGCTTGTACCACCTCAGCCAGTCCCCGATGTCTCCTGAAGGTGCGAGGGGGAGGGATTCTTCTATTTTGGAACTCAGACCCGCTGACAGCAGGATTTGGGCGGTTTGTGTGGCGCGTAGTAGGGGACTGGAAAGAATCAGATCGAACTGAATTTCGAGCTCGTACAGCCGCTGAGCGATTTTTCGGGTTTTACGATCGCCCTCTTTAGTTAGGGGCCGTTCCTCGTCTGTATCATATTCTTCGGGTTCCGCTGCGATGCCGTGACGGACTAGGTAGAGATGCACGCTTGGCTGTCCTTTTTGATAGTTGTGCGATGGCTACGCCCCGGCTTACGCCTACGTACTTCCTTTGAAATTGGGTGCGATCGCATTTTCGCCCCATTGTACAACTGCCTTACAATCCTGCGCTGTCGTCAGGTTTACTTCAAAAGTACGTTAAAGGTACGTTGTTGCGCTTTAGCGCTCTATTCTAGACTAATAGAGCGCTAAAGCGCAACAACGTACCTTAGATATCGGTTGAAAAACTCGGCTTATTCAGCCTGCGTGCCTAAATCCCGAGTGCAATCTAAACCAGAAGGAAATCTGATTGAGAAATCAAGTTATTTGCTCCAATTACCGTCGCCAAGACTTCCCCAGTGCTGGCAAATTTCAGGAAGGTAGTGTTAGCACTTTGGCTGATTTGTAACTGCGACAAATTCAAACCACCTGTGATGACAAATTTATCCGAACCAACCTCAAAATTAACAATCGTATCCGCGCCACTGCCGGGGTTTAACACAAAGCGATCGCTGCCAATACCTCCAATCAGAGTATCGTCACCCATATCGCCAATCAACCAATCATCACCCATACCACCGGTGAGTAAATCGTTATCTTTACCACCGATTAAAGTATCGTTACCTTCACCGCCAGCGAGCGTATCTTGTCCTTCATTACCGTTGATCCAATCATCGCCAGCACCGCCATCAATACAATCTTGCTGACCGATCGCACCGACAGCAACAGAGATACCTTTGTTATCTCCAAAAATCGTATCGTTGCCATCATTGCCACAGAGCATATCATTACCATTATCACCGAACATCAAGTCATTGCCTGCATCACCGTGAATAATGTCATCATCCTTGCCACCGCGTAGGGTATCGTCGTCTTTGCCGCCACTAATAGTGTCATTCGCTTCATCTCCGTTGAGGAAGTCGTTGCCACCACCACCAAATAGCAAGTCGCGTCCTTGTGTATCTCGCACCAACGAATCTGTCGTACCGCCGTACAGGATATCGTTACCGCTATCGCCGATCAAAGTATCGGAACCTATTTCGCCCCAGATCAGGTCGTTGTCTTTGCCACCGTAAGCTTTGTCGTTACCTTTACCGCCATATACGGTATCGTTGCCATTGCCACCAGCGATTAAATCCGCACCTCGATCGCCAAATATTAAGTCTCCTTCGTTAGAAGTATCAGCCATCGGGTTGCCGTAATCGCCGACGATGGTGTCTCCATCTTCGCCACCGTAGAGGGTGTCGGAACCGAGCTCGCCATATACCAAATCGCTGCCTTTTCCTCCGAAAGCTTTGTCGTTTCCCTCCCCTCCAACTAGGGTGTCGGTTCAGTATTAATGGTTGGCGATCGCGATCTACTGTCACCCTCATCCTTCGCCCTACATAATACATATTTCGTTCTTTTTGTCAAAATATTCTACTGTACCGGCGCCCTAGAGGTGCTGGTAATGCGATCGCACCGAGTGTCGCGGTTGCAGGGCTGGTAGCACCTTTGTCATCGGTAGCGCTGTAAGTAAAATTAGCGCCGTTGAATGTGCCTGTCGATTTGAAGAATAACTGACTAATTTGAGCCGGAGTCAGGGTTTGACCTGCTATGACTGCCACTCCACCTGTTGCCGGATCTCCTAGAAATAAGACGCCTTGGGCTGCTGGCGGTAGCGTGTTGACGGTGTAAGATGCGATCGTCCCGTCAGCATCTGTAGCACCCAATCCGGTTACAGGGACGGTGCTACCAGGATTGACTGTAGTGCTGGGGCTAGCTGTAACAGGAGGTTGGTTCGCAGCAACAGCAGTTAAGTCAGTCGCACTGTTGTTGTTGCTAACGATCTTATCGACGATACCTTCTGGCGGAGTTGCCGTAGCTGTGTTGCTAATCGTAGTGTCGATCGCGCTATTAGCAACAGTACCAGTAACAATATAGGTAGCAGTCGATCCAGCATCTAGATCCAGTTTCGTATTGATGTTGTTGCCCGAACCCGATCGATCCGCAGCAGTCGGGAAAGCACCTACACCTGAAAGCGAAGCAGTCCAAGTGACTCCCGTCAAGCTAGCAGGAAGGTTATCGGTAAAGGATATACCTTTTATGTAGCAGGAACTGTTGTTTGTAACAGTAACTGTATAACTCAGAAGAGTGCCTGGTGTTGCAGTAGTCTGCCCGTCAGTTTTTGTGACTGCTAAGTCAGCATCGGGAGTTGGTGTCGGTAGGGTTATGCTGCCTCCGGTGTTGACACTGGTAATTAAGACGTTACCGTTGGCGATCGCATAAATAACGTTTGGCTGGCAGTCAACCGCTAGCGTGGACTGATAATCCGCGATCGCATCTACTTGAAAAGCTAAGGGAGATTCGATCGCTCCTGTTAATTTCTCTAAATTCCAGTTGCCGCCCAGTAGTGCGCTGCCCGTCAAATCTGTTGAAGCTGCAATATCAGCACCAGTTAAATAGCCTATTTTGTTTACGAAGTTTTCGCCTAATTCGCCAGCCGCCACATCGCAGCCGTAAATCAGAATATCGGCATTAGTAGTAAGTAAGTGAGTTTCCCCACTGTTGCAACTGTTCGCTATAGGTATTTAGTGTCTCAGAGTTGAGTCTTGTTGCACCCAATTGCAAGTTTCCAGAACCCCCGTGAGAAACAATATGAACGCTTTTAATATCACTCCGGCTGGCTAAAACTTCGCTAATTTGTTCTACTCCATCCCGCGCTGAATCTAAGATAAATACTTCTGTTCCCGGTCTGGCTCCGCTGGCGAGACTCTGATAATTATCTACATTTCCATCTATAAGTAGTAGTTCTTTTTTTGGTTTTACTTGTGGAATTAAGTTTATGGCATTTACATAGCTAGCAACAGTAATTTCCGAAAAATTAGAACCATTATTTTGATCGCTTGTCTCAAGAATATTCATTGTCTTTGATGGCGGATGTATTGTTTTTTATATTTAACCTACCCCTTTCTTTGGTAAGAACCTTCAGTATATTCCACATACTTTTGAATTGCATCAATTGATAATATATATGCAATTTAAAAAACAAAAAGAGCAACTATTGCGTAAAACCATTATTCTGCAATGGTTTTGCCGCAAGTTAGTTACCCTTTAACACAAAGATATTTTTTAGAGTACCCACAAAAGACTCAAGAATTTCAGGATGTGTTTATTACAAGCCTTTGGGTTTTTGCACTATTTGAAATTAAGTTAGCAAGCTATCTAAAACCTGATGGGATTTAAAACTTTTACTAATTTAATTATCAAATTGTTGTCTTTGATACAATTTTGTCAGATTTACCTTGCTAAGTCATTGGCCATTATGCTTATCTATTTTTTCACTCGTAAGCCATTTATCGGCAGTAGATTTACTTACATCAAATTTCAATAATGGTTCGATACTTATAGCGATCGCCAAAACGCTGAAAACTTTATTAATTGCTGAAACGTTTGTTTTTATTGGTTAGTGGTTATTGCTTCTTGCCTGTTTCTTCTTACTTCTGCTACGGATACTTATGTGTTTTCCCCTACGTATTTCTGTGATGACTCCACTTTATTTGCATCTAGAAGCCGATCGACTCCTGTGCGATCGTACTTTTGATCCAAATTCTGTCTTTGCCTTCGTGGCTGCGGAAGTTAGTAAAACCTATAGCGGATCTAGCTCTCATATTCGCGGACGTTGTTGGGAAGAGAGCCCTATACGTTTAAGCGGTTCTATAAGTTGTCAGTCATACCCCACCTTTTTGAGAAAGGCTATATATCGTATATAACTATTTATTCATTTAGTCGATATTGACGCTAAATTTAGTAACCAAGAGATAATTTCTCTGGCAAAATATGAGAGGCCGCCAAAAATCTATGGCAACCCCCTTTTTTTCTGGCTTATCCTATAACGGTTCTCATAAAGATCGCGTATCACAAATTATGGTACGACGATATGATTGCGATCGCACACACGCCCGGAGATCGTCTTTACTTCCACAAATCTCAGAAAGTTTATAGGAACTATCAACAGCAATTACCAATTACCCAGGATTAGATATACTTCATCTTTCTCAAAAAGACGAAGTATGATTGTTATTGGAGTTTTTGGTGCGTCCGCAAGTTGAGTGTACCATCACCACAAGAGGGCTCTCTTCCCAACAACGTACCTTCTCAAAAAGACGAAGTATGATTGTTATTGGAGTTTTTGGTGCGTCCGCAAGTTGAGTGTATAGCGGTTATCACAAAGATGAGGTATGTTGTTGGGCTTCAGCCCTCTGAGTTTAGTGGTTATATAAGTTGTCAGTTATACCTCATCTTTTTGAGAAAGGCTATATCATCACCAAAAGAGGGCTCTCTTCCCAACAACGTACCTTCTCAAAAAGACGAAGTATGACTTTTATTGGAGTTTTTGGTGCGTCGGCAAGTTGAGTATACAATCACCAAAAGAGGGCTCTCTTCCCAACAACGTACCTTCTCAAAAAGACGAAGTATGACTTTTATTGGAGTTTTTGGTGCGTCCGCAAGTTGAGTGTACCATCACCACAAGAGGGCTCTCTTCCCAACAACGTACCTTACTCTTGGAGAGAAAGGCTATACAAACTTTAACGATCGTAAACTGGATTATCGGTAGGACTAATTAAACTCATTAATTTTTGCTTAATTTGAGAATCGAATACTTCCCATTTGTGCCTTGCATAATCGCTATTCTCATTTCCACCCGAAAGAAATCCTACCGGAATTTCAAAACCGCCCGCTTGACTTCTTCCACCGCCAAAAAAGCGTCCTTGAGCATCTTGACCGAAGGCTTCTTTAATAAATTCGTCGGGGTCTAGAGTCAGTTTATTCGTTCGCAGCGATCCGATTACTACTTCGATTTCTTCGTCTTTGTCGTGCACAATTGCGTAGACAACGGCTGTATGTACGTTCTCTTCTGTTACTAAAAAGTCCGCTGCTTGGGGAATGGAATCCCGATCGTCATAGCGGAGGTAGCCGATGCCCGCGATCGAGAAATTGTTCTGGACGATGCGGTGTTTGAGCGATCGCTCGATCGCATCCATCACCCATTTAGAACGAGACGACTGTAACACCGCATTCAGCAACTGCGGGTCATAAAATCGGCTCAAATAAGCCGCAGCTAAGAATTCCTCCTCCTGTGCTTGTCTGAGGGCATTGGTATCCGATCGCAAACCGTGCATCAAAGCCGTAGCACACTTGACGTGCTGGCTGACACTACCGTCAAAAGCCACCATTCCAGCCTGCAAATACTCGGTAAAAATCGTGGCTGTAGCGCGGATATCCGGACGCAAATCGGTAAATTCTGCGTTCATTTCCCCCTGCAAACTGTGGTGGTCGATTACTGCTGCGATCGCAACTCCCGCCCCTAAAATAAACTCGGTTAAGTTACAAGTCGTGCCTTGGTTGTCGATGAAAACGCAACCCTGATACGCCGACAAATCCTTCGTTTTTGTCGTTTCCAGCGTCCACCGCTGCAACGGTAACCCGGTCAATTTAACTAAGGCAATATTTTCTTGGTGGCTGAGGGCGCCGGCGTAGATAATCTCGCATTGAATATCGTACTGTTCGGCGATTAATTTGTAAGCCCAAGCGCTCGAAAGTGCGTCAGGGTCGGGAAAATCTTGCAATAATATTAACTGGCGATCGCCTCTGTGCCGATCGAACATTTGGCGCAATTGCTCAACTTTGCGATCGAGTAATTCTCCGCGGAGACTGGCGCGATTGTCTTCCGAAGCAACTTCGGCTTTGCTGCGCCGTTTCCCAGGTACACTCGCGGATGGTACAACCTCAGCTTCGTGGTTGTCAGATACTTCATCTGAATTGGTAGGCTGGTGGTCTTTCATTGTTAAAAATACACAATCTAATTTTTTCAGTATTTGCGCGCCAAAAGCAATTAAACCCGGTTTCTTTGTAGATACCGCGCTGTCAAACCGAATATTTCCGAAGAGAAACCGGAGTTAAGAGTCTTTAACTATTTAACTTTTCAACTCAAAACTATTGGCCCGGCGCACTCATGGCCCCACGCCTACAACTCAAAACTTCCGCAAAAAACCCCCGCGCTTTCTTGCGACAGGGGGTTTCAAAGGCCGATTACATATTTTTGCCATTCTTGGTGCATACCACTCTTAACGTGTCTAGTCACTTCAAAATAAAGACCGCTGTGAGGTTTCCTGGGCGGATAGCGCAGCAGCATTCCCGCTTCTTTCGGGGTGCGACTGCCTTTATTGACATTGCAGCGCACGCACGCCGTAGCGAGGTTTTCCCAACTTTCGCCTCCCCCGCGCGATCGAGGAATCACGTGATCCAGGGTCAAATCGTCCCCGGTATAGCCACAGTATTGACAAGAGTGGGCGTCCCGGTGCAAGATGTTCCGGCGGGTAAGCGGAATATCCTTATAGGGAACTCGGACGTAATGCCGCAGTCGAATCACAGTTGGTAGCGGGAAGTTTGGCGCAATAAATTTCCCGTTATGTTCTACCTGTTCTGCTTTTCCTTTCAGCAACAAAACTACCGCTCTTCGCCAATTGGTGATGTTGAGCGGTTCGTAGGAGGCATTCAGCACCAGAACATTGCCCATTGTTGATTATTAAAGAGAAGATTTTTATTGATGCTAACACAGGTTTCAGTTTAGGGGGGCGGACTCAGGAAGGGCAAGGCTCAACAAAAAACGGCTAAAAACCTTACCTTTACCCTATACCTTCGCGCCTGATCCCCTGCGGCTGCACCTATTTTGTGCCACAACGTTTGTCAGCCAGGGATTTTCCGTGGGTTTTGGTCTGAATAATGGCAGTATGGGCGATCGTCTCCGTTGGCGTAGCCCCCGTAGGGGGCGGGCTTCGCTAACGGCAAAACTTTACAGAATAAATTTTATTTTTTTCCCTAAATGCCTAATCTTCCCGGCAAGCAGAAGTCTAACTTTTTAGAGTATTAGTAACCATAAATGAAAAAGCTTATTACCGCCCATGAAATTTCGGCTTTTAAAGTCAGCTTTTAGTGTGTCAATTATTGCCCTTGCAGCTCCGATTTTAGCAAACAGTCAGGCTTTTGCCCAAACTCCGTCATTTTTCTGTGGCGCTGCTGGTGGCCGCCCGGCCACAATTGCTGTCCAACAAGGCAAAAATATTCCCGTTATTCTATGGGTAGCTGATAACTATTTCAATGAATCAGGAGAAGACGCCATTACTCGCTGCACCCGAGTCTCGGGAATTCTCAACAACTCGCAACCCCAAGGAAGCTGGGACAATATTGTCACAGCAGGTGCATCTTCCAGCGGTCAACTAATTATTTGTGCAGCTAATCCTCAAGACGGTTCCTGTAGATTATTATATCAAGTCCCAAAAGGGCAAAATCCCGAACAAGCCAGACAAGAACTTTTAAGAAGAGTTAAAAATCCTAATGTAAGTGTTTCGCCTGTTAAGGTAAATTAAACAGTTGACAGTTGACAGTTGACAGTTGACAGTTGACAGTTGACAGTTGACAGTTGACAGTATTTGTAGGGTGCGTCGCCATTGCTTATCCCCAAAAAAGAGTGACAATCTCATAGCGACGCACCAAACACACCCTACAAACCAGGAGCATCTCAGTTTTGCATTTGTAGTGCTGTCCCCGCTCGCACTGAAAGAAAAAATGCTTTTTGCAAAAATGAGATGCTCCCTACAAACCCAGGTCAAAAAAGTCCATGGATAGGGAAACGACATTACCGCGTGCGTATTTCCATGTTTTATTACTACTTGCAAATAGTGGAAACCCTTCTCAAATACTCCGGTTTGCTGCTGAGAAAATCGCAGCTTTGCTTCAGCAATTCTTCCAACCCTTCAACCTGCCTCAACCAGACAGTACCATTGCTTCCCGCTACAGCAATTTGCTTCCCATCTCCACTCCAACCGACACTAACAACATTCTCCTCAAACGTAAATTGAGCAACCGGGCGCCCCGCTAAATTCCACAGCCGCACAGTCTTATCAATTCCCACAGTAGCCAGCCTTTCTCCGTCGGGACTAAAACTAATTAATTTCGCATCTAAATGCAAGGTTTCAAATTCACTAACTAATTCTTTGGCTGACAGATTCCACAGTCCGACTTTGCCATTTAATGTTACTGTAGCAAAGCGATACTGCTGTCTATCTGGACTGAAACTAATCCCAATTGCCTGCACCGGCAGCGTTTTTTCCAGTTGTCCCGACAAATCCCAAACTCGCACTGTAGATTTGCCGTCTAAAGTCGTCAAAAAATCGCCGCTGGGGCTAAAATTAACGCTTCTCACTAAACCATTGTGACCGGGAAGCTTCAGGCTAGATGAGATTACTTGCGATCGTTTTGACAAGTTCCAAATTGCCGAACTGCTATCGATTCCTGCTGCCGCAAATAACTTTTCTTTCGGACTAAAACTAATACTGTTAACAGAGCCTTCAATTCCTTTCAACTGAGAAATATTTTTTCCTGACAAATTCCAGAACTTAACTGTGCTATCGCTTCCGGCAGTTGCTAAAAATTTACCATCTGGGCTAAAGCTTACCATATTCACTGACTGCTGTAAAGCTTTCCATTCAGCAACTTTCTGCCCGTAAAAGTTCCAAATTCTTACTCTATCGTCTATTCCTGCGGTTGCCAAAATTTTACCGTCAGGGCTGAAACAGATGCTGGTAACAGCACCTGTATGAGCTTGCCAATTCATCTTTCTTGGTGGAAGTGATGGTGCTTTAATCTGCTGTTTTTTGCTAATTTCGTCGAGAATAACTTGTAAGGCTAACAGCGGTCTAGTTGCCGGATATTGTTCGAGATGTTGTTTGTTTTCAACTAAGGTTCTTAATTTTTTACCAGAGGCGATCGCCCTTAGCAAAGCTTCCGATAAAGCTTCGCTGCTCTCGTTTTTTTGAGATACTGCCAACAGTAAAGCATCGCTGCCATTTTGTTCGATTTCAATACTTGCTTGTGCTAGTTTAAACCGCTGGTAAGCGAGAGTTGAAAAGCCGATCGCCCCAATCAACGATCCGGCCAGTACCGCTGAACCGATGCCGATCCACTGTTGGGCTTTTTGCTTGGCTGCGCCAGCTTCACTCAAAGCTGTTTCGGCATCGCGCGTCGCTTTTTGGGTTTCTAGTTTAGCTGCCAGCAGCAGTTGATTTTGGTCGCTCAAAATCAGTTTTTGGCTGGCTGTCAAAAATTGAAAGTCTTCGTTTCTCAAACTTTTGTCTGCCGCCCAAACTAATGCTGATTGCAAATCTTCGCCGCGCAACAGTTGGGAGTCATCTTGAGAGTTAGAATTCAGCCAGACTTTGATAGCTTCCGAGTAAGGTAAGAGTTTTTCTAAGTTTTTGGCGATTAAGTCTTTGTTAAAGACAGCTTGATAAATAGGATTAGAAATAGTTAATTTTTCCCGGCGCTTGACGATTAATCCGCTTAATCGCAATTCCATTTGTTCCGCACTACCATCGGGGACGATTTCAACTTGCTGTAAAATTTGCTGATACAATCCGAGTCTTCTGACAATCCGCTGGTTTTCTCGAAAAAGCCGATCGCGAATTGTGGACAAATGTTCGGGAACATCCTGAGATTCCCAATTCTCCACAATCTTCAAGCGCACTACTTTCTCAACCCACTCTCGCGGATTTTGAATGCGATCTTGCTCCCCCCCTTGACAAGGGGGGGCTGGGGGGGGTGCATTTTCAAATAAAAGTTTGCACAGCTTTTGACTCAAAAACGGTTGCCCGCCCGTCCAATACAAAACCTCTCTCAACACTTCAGCAGAGCGATCTGTCAGCTCTGCCAACCCGGCTGCTAGCGGTTGAGCTTCTGTTTCATCAAAACCAGTTAATTCGATCGCCCTACCGATATTAAAAGGCGTGTTGCTGGCAAGATTCTTGTCGCGGCACAAATCCGTCGGCGATGCTACGCCCAAGAGTGCCCAGGTTAGGCGATCGAACTCTGAGTTATTGGCGCGCTTGTTATAGCACGATCGAATTAGGGCTAGGAAATCATCGGCGGGAAAATCCAGGGCGAGAATGCTGTCGATTTCGTCGATAAAAATGACAATATTGGTGGAAATATTGGCTAACAGCACGGTTTCGATGAATTCGCTCAATCTTTGCACCGGAGTTAAAAAATTGCGATCGCGCCACCAAGTCCGCACGTTGACAATATCCGACAGATTAAAGTTATTTTCGAGAATGCGTAGCAACCCAGCATACCACTGTTCGGGAGTCACGCCGCGGTTGCCAATTTCCGAAATGTCGATCGCAGCACAAGCAATTCCCTCATTTCTCAGCCGCTGAATTGTCCGCACCTGCAAGCTAGATTTGCCCATTTGGCGCGAATTCAAAACATAGCAAAATTCCCCCGCCTTCAATCCGTTATAAAAGTCGTCATCTGCTTGGCGCTTCACATAATTCGGAGCGTTATTGGTGAGACTGCCGCCGACTTGATAGTAACTGGGTTTTGCGGTAAAATTCATATAATTCATTCGGCGGTTAAAACCGCTACTACACAAACAAAGTCCGCGCAACGCGAGACTGAAGAATTCAAGTAAAATTTTGGATGATATATTGTACCATAATATAGCATGAAAACAGATTGGATTGGATATCACCGCGACAAAGACAAGTTAAGAACTGAAATTTGGTCTTTGCTGAAAGATCAAGCCGCATCTGTTGGCGATCCGTTTGGTCATATTCCCAATTTTGTCGGCGCCGAGTTGGCGGCTGAAAAATTGGCGAGTTTACCAATTTGGCAACAGGCAAAAACGATTAAGTGCAATCCAGATTCGCCACAAATTCCGGTGCGGATGCGGGCTTTGCAAGACGGAAAACGCTTGTATATGGCAGTACCGCGCTTGACAGACGATCGCTGTTTTGTCGAGTTAACGGCAGAAGATTTGCACAAGCACAATATGCCACTAGCCGAAAGTGCGTTAGCGAAGCCCTCGAAGAGGATCGCCCGTAAAGCCCTCAGTTGCGGAAAATTGGTAAGCTTTGAAGAAATGGAGCCGATCGATTTAGCAATAGTCGGCTGCGTAGCGGTGGCGCGCAACGGGGGAAGAACCGGCAAAGGTGCAGGATTTGCTGATTTAGAATTGGCGATGTTGACAGAATTCGGGTTAGTAGAAATCGATACGCCGATTGTGACTACAGTGCATCCTTTGCAAATTGTAGAAGATTCGCGTTTGCCGATGCAGCCTCACGATTGGGCGCTGAATTGGATTGTGACTGCCCAGGAGGTAATTGAGACTAATACGAGTTATCCGCGTCCAACTGGGTTAAACTGGGATAGTTTGCGATCGGAACAGTTGGCACAAATTCCGATTTTGCGAAAATTAAGAGAAGAAAACTAGATAACGAGTTTCTTTGCTAAACTTGTCTACAGTTTACTATTGCAGAAAATATGAAAGTTATTTTGGGCGACATCACAAAACTCGAAGTTGATGCGATCGTGAATGCTGCAAATACCAGTTTACTTGGTGGTGGTGGAGTAGATGGAGCAATACACAGAGCAGCAGGATCGGAACTGTATGACGAATGCCGATTGCTGGGAGGATGTAAGACTGGAGATGCTAAACTAACTAAGGGATATAAATTGCCTGCACGCTTCGTCATCCACGCAGTAGGGCCAGTATGGCGGAAGGGTAATGATGGAGAACCAGAACTCTTAGCCGAGTGTTACCGTAAGTGTATGCAAATTGCCGCAGAACAACAGTTTGAGAGTTTGGCATTTCCTTGCATTAGCACCGGCATTTACAGCTTTCCTAAAGCTCTAGCAAGTGAGATTGCAGTGAAGGTATGCTGGGAATATATACAAAATAATGGTGGTTCTCAAAAAGTAATTTTTTGCTGTTTCGATCAAGAGAATTATGAAATCTACGAAAGGATTATATCTAAATACAACCCTAAAAAACCTCTCTAAAACTTCGTCTGATGCACCCTACAAGTTAAAACTCCTTATCATATAGAGGAGACGGCATTGCCGTGTCCCTACGTGATGAATTGTAGGGACAAAGGCCAAGCCGTCTCCTCCGTCTTCTCCGTTGATATCATTCCGATACAAACGGAATTGATATTATTTCATAATATATCTAATTTGTAGCCAAAATGCGCCAGATAATGAAAGCAGTAAGGCCTAGATAACCAAACACGGTTATCCAATCTAGCCAATTATCGGAAGTTATCAAAAAAATATCGTTCATGGGCTGTTTTAATCTAAAAAGATGTAGATTGTGATTTTTCGTTGGGTGGGGGCGGGTTTATGAGATTGTCGGTTTTAGGCAATTATTGTCGGTGAACCCGCCCCTACAATATTGTGATTTTTCGTTGGGTGGGGGCGGGTTTATGAGATTGTTAGTTTTAGGCAATTATTGTTGGTGAACCCGCCCCTACAATATCTGGAATTATATGATACCTAATCGCTCAATATTTTACCCGATCGCGCTCAAGTGCGATCGGAAATATTGCCGGTACAACTCGCACCTCGGCACGCACTCGTTTCCCTGCAACTTTACCAACCCCAAACTGTCCAACTTGAACGCCTGAATCGCCTTTAATTGCACCCCAGAATCCGCCGCCGCAATCTCTCTCATCCCCGCAGCTAACTCTGGATATTCTTCTAAATTCCACAGTTGGCGGCGCAAGTGATCGCTGTAAATTCCCGCATCGGCGATCGCACTTTCTTTTAATTCATCAATAGTCAAATCACCTCGCGAAATGTGATATAGTGCAACTCGTACTAAATACGGATGACCGCCGACTATTGCCGTAAGTTGCTCAACTTCGGCATCTGACCAATGCAAATTGTGCCGCGCTGCTAAGTCTTGGATTTGCCCAGCGTTGAATTCGGGCAAGTCTACGGGTAAGCCGACGTTGAAGGGTGATTGATTGATGTTCATCGGGATGTAAACTTCGGTGGAATGTACTACAATTAATCGCAGTTTTTTCCAGATATCCCGCCGCTTCGATTCTTCGTGCCACGCCCGCAGCAGTCCTAAAAAGTCTTCGGCTATGTCGGGATATTGGAAAACGCGATCGATCTCGTCTAATCCTAAAATTAGAGGACTGTCGATTTGGGGTAAGATGTATTTCTCAAAGTAATCTTTGCAGTTGACTTTGCTGCCAAAAATATCATCCCAATAATCGTCTAGTTGATTGGCTAAGTGCAATTCGCGTCCGACGTAAGCGCAAAACCATTTTAAGAATTTATCTAAGTTGGCGAATACACTTTTATCTACTAACTGAAAAGTTAGTGGCACTGTACAATAACCTTGACGGGTTCCGTGATGCAAAATTCTTGCCATCAAGGATGTTTTGCCCATTTGTCTCGGCGCTTTAATTCTAATTAACGCGCTGGGCTGCAAAATAGTTTGATAGCAACGTTCTTCGATGGGCGGGCGTTCTACATAAAATTGAGAAGCGACATCGACTTGTCCTCCGGGTAATTCCGGTTCGGCGCTGGGTAGAGGTATTTCGTCGCTGCTAATTTCTAATACTTGGTTTGGTGTTAAATCTTCCGGTTGTTCTTTGACTGGTGCGGGAGTTTCTGCTAGCAATTTCAACACTTCTTCGATCAGAATTGGAGTGTCGCCGTCCTTTTGCCATTCCCTCTGTTCGATTCGGTACAGATAGCCCCGCAAATCGTGGTTTAGAGGCACGTTTAAGGGAAAACCGACGCGAATCGGTAAAATTATTGGTTTCTTGTCAGGGCGAGAGTCTTGCAGTTCTTTGGCTTGCTGGACTTGATATGTTAGCAGTTCGCTTTGGCTGACTGTTGGCGGCAATAGCAATAGCAAATAATCGCATTCTTTGAGGAAGTAGTTTATGCGATCGAACCAATTATCTCCCAATCTAATGTTATTTTCGGCTGTGAAGACTGTATGACCGATCGCACTTAAGGCCGTTTCTAACTGTTTTCCCAATTCGCGATCGGGTTCGGCGCTGCGATAACTCACAAATACTTTAACACTTCTGTTGCTGCGGGCTGTTTCCCTTGCCGCGGGCAAATTGTCCGACTCAGCGACATCTTCGGCATCGTCTAGTTTAGCCGATCGATGGTCGCCATTTGTCAGAGTCAACTCAAACGCCGCGAACAACTGTCGCAGTTTGCTGAGATCCGCACCTTCTCTACCCTGCTTAATTTTGCTGACAGTATCCGCGCCAACGCCCGACTCGGCCTCGATTTCCGTCAGAGTACCTCTAATGTTATATCGGTCAGACCATTCTTGGAGCGCCTCATTAAGTTTCTTTAAGCCAGGGGCTGTGAGAATTCGACCGCGATCGCGTTTTGACTTGAGCACTTCTGTTGCACTGAAATGGGAAGGAATCTAGGAACTTTAACGCCTTAAGTTCCTATTTTAAGCGATTTTAAGGGAGATAGTCAGCCCGCCGGAATTTAAGGAATTTTACTTGTAGAGGGTTTTTAGGCGATCGACTTTCTCAAACTCTGTCCTGATAACGGCTTCAACCTGTGAATATATTTGAAAAGAAAAAAAAATCTTAACTCCCCAATCTCCCCTGCGAGCAACCACTGATTTTTTTTAGAGTAGATACATCAAGGAAAACCCAGGAGCATCACCATGAACAAAATTCTACACCGATTGGCAATGGCCGCCTTAGGAACTGCTTCAATTGTGACAATTAATACACTTAATAATTTAACAGAAGCATCGGCCGCTGGTAAATTTGACCAACCGCAAATTCATCAGAATACCATTTTTCCAATTCCTGTCCCCCATCAGTTGCATAAATAGCATAAATCCATTTATTTCATTCAGGAGAATTTATGAAGTCTACACTTTGCTCGCCACAATCTACCACTACAGAATCTAACTCCGTTGATGCTGATGCGATCGATGCCTGCACTGCATTAGCGTGGGTTGAATTGGTAGCCTTAGATAACAGCGCTCTCACGGGTGATGATTGGCTGGTGCTGTGCGATGATATTGATAGCGGGGAAATCTACCGCGGCTGGTTTCTGTGGCACGATCGCGAAGTTAGCGGTAATTGGGAAGCTTACGACCATTTGAACGATCGCCGATTTGTTGCCAAAAGCCAAGTTTTTGCCAAAAGTGCGATCGACTGCATCGAAGATGCGAGAAATCGCGCGATCGCACAACTAGAATTTGTACTCTAACACAAATACAACTCGTGCCGAGCCAACAATAATTCTGGGAATTATATTCCCGACTGAATGAA
Organism: Microcoleus sp. PH2017_28_MFU_U_A; assembly: GCF_020738035.1. NCBI lineage: Bacteria > Bacillati > Cyanobacteriota > Cyanophyceae > Oscillatoriales > Microcoleaceae > Microcoleus > Microcoleus sp. PH2017_28_MFU_U_A. Next base: position 7,810 of record NZ_JAEQCX010000024.1, on the reverse strand, counting down.
CTTTCCGATCTACGCAAGACGAGAATAAACAGGTTTAATATAACCGGATGCAAGATAATTCCCGGAAACCAAATATTCTCAAAAATAATAATAAAAATTACGGGTGCATTCGTATGTAGTTGCGCTTCAGCGCTCTTTTAAAGCGCAACTACGTACCTTTTATAACTCTGGTATGTAGTTGCGCTTCAGCGCTCTTTCTTATTATATATGTAAGGACTGAGAATTAAATATAGCCTTTATCAAAAAGATGAGGTACGATTGACAGGTTACATAACCAGTTCCACTAAGAGGGCCCAAGCCCAACAACGTCCGCAAATCTTTTTGAGAATCGCTATAACTTACAGTTTGATGGTTCGTGGGATGGGCCACCCGAGCCCATCCCACAAATTTGTGTAAATTATTTAATTTCCGATCCTAAGAGCGCTGAAGCGCAACTACGTACCTATTACTCTTTTCGCTCGATAACCACAGTCAAATGAGCGACAACTGCCCCAACTGTTGCCAATACAGCAGCAATTGGAAAGACTACACTCCCTGCAACGCCACCTACCAATCCCGCCATCAGCGGAATGTCTGCTAAAATCCGCCCTTCTGAGTTTTTGATCACGAGGCGGCGGAGTTTTCCTTGCTCAATTAATTCTTTGACTTTACCAATTAAACTGTCGGCGCTAATCTTAAATTCTTCCACTCTAACTTTTTCCTCTGTTACGAACTCTGAGGTGAATAAAGGAGTTTCAACTGTTGGGTTGGCTGAATTTCCGGAGGCGGCTGTTTCGTCTTGGAGGATTGTTACTTGTTGTTCTAGTTGTTGTGAGTTCATTTTGTGTAGGGCGGGCGAACACCAGCCGTTTAATTTCTATACTTCTATCTTGTGCGATCGCACTTCGCACCGACAGGCAAGAAAACCCTACAAGCTACATTCGTACTTTCCGCCCCCGCCTTTTCACCCAAAACATTATCTCTGTTGACAGTTGACAGTTGACAGTTGACAGTTGACAGTTGGCAGTTGGCAGTTGGCAGTTGGCAGTTGACCAATTACCCATTACCAATTACCAATTACCCATGACCAATGACTACTGACTACTGACCAATGACCAATGACCAATGACCAATGACGGGAGCATCTCAGTTTTGATGTTTTGATTTTATAGTGCGAGCGTCCCCGCGAGCGATTATAGATCGCGAGCGGGGACGCTCGCACTGTAAAGAAATTGCTTTTTTGCAAAAGTGAGATGCTCTCCCAATGACTAATTACCAATGACCAATGACTAATGACTAATGACTACTGACTAACTTATTTGTGTCGAATTAGTTCGTAAATTTCCACATAGTCTTTAGCTGGATATTTCCACGAATTATCGCAATTCATCCCTTGAATCATGAGTTTTTCAAAGTCATCATGGTAGTCATACCACAATCCGATCGCCCGATCGAGCGCCGACTCTAAAGCGCAGTAGTCCGTTTGGTGAAATACGTAGCCGTTGCGCTCTTCCGGTAAGTGGTTGGTGTCGTAATCGCGATCGAACACCGTATTCACCAAACCGCCCACGCCCCGCACCACAGGCACCGTACCGTACCGCAACCCGATCATCTGAGTCAGCCCGCAGGGTTCGTAATTGCTCGGCACCACAATCATATCCGCACCCGCGTAAATTAAGTGCGACAGTTCCTCATTAAAACCAAGTTCTAAATGGCAGTCAGGATTGTCATTTAAAACCCATTTTTCGTGCTGAAAATGCGCGTTAATTCCCGCTTCCGTCGCCGAACCCAAAAGCACGAATTGCGCGCCTTTGCTCAGACAGTAATAAATGGCGTGGTGGACGAGGTGAACGCCTTTTTGGTCGTCCAAACGACCGATAAAGGTAATCAGAGGCTTGTCAGCATCGCGCATTAACAGCCGATCGCGCAAAGCTGTTTTAGTTTCGGCTTTTCCTGCCAAATCCTCCGCAGTGTAGTGTTGCGGAATATAGCGATCGCTCTCGGGATTCCACACATCGTAATCGATGCCGTTGAGCACCCCGCGAAACTTGTCTTGATATATATGCAAAGTATGTCCCAAACCGTAGCCGAACTCGCCGACGTGAGCTTCCCAAGCGTGATGCGGCGAAACCGTGGTGACAAAATTCGAGTACACAATGCCGCCTTTCATAAAATTGATGGCAAAAGGGTTAAAATTATCTCGCAGGCGATCGTACTGAAAATAATAATCATCTCGATTCAAACCCGTTGCTTGCAACACCTCGCTTCCGCCCATACCTTGATGTTTGAAATTGTGAATGGTATAGCAGACTCGCTGATTTTCCATCCAATTGTATTTGTAAATTTCAAACAGCATGACTGGAATCAAGCCAGTTTGCCAGTCGTGACAGTGAATCACATCCGGGCGCTTGTTGCTTCTGAGCAAAAATTCTAAAGCAGCTTTGCTAAAAAATGCAAACCGCATATTGTCATCGTTGCAACCGTAATAACAGCCGCGGTTAAAAAAGTTATCTTGCGATCGAGGTTCGATGAAAAAACACAACACCCCGTGCACCCAGCCGCAGTACACATCGCAAAGGATTTCGCCGCCGTACCAGGGCACCGCCAAATCCCGATAGGCATCGTGCAGCCCCCAAATGTGGTCGTACCTCATGCAGTCATACTTGGGCAGAATAATCTCGACGGCGTTACCGGAATTCTGCAACTCCCGACTCAACCCATAAACTACGTCGCCCAAACCCCCTGCTTTGATGACGGGGGCGCACTCTGAGGCAATTTGTACGATGTACATTTTTTTTGCTTACTCCTGGATCAATCAAAAAATATTTTCTTAACTTGACAAAGTATATGATTTCTCAGCAAATAAGCAAGTCGCTCGTTAGACATAAAAGGGCGATCGCGCTTTCGACTAGCAGAATTCGGGGCTGTTGCCCACAAACGCAGAGAAGACAAAGGACGCATACGCGGCACAGCCTCAAAAATCGACATTTACCTTATTCGATGGCATTTGTCAACTAAATATTTCAAAAATTTTTGTGGAATTTTCGCGAAAATTTCTCGCAGGATGCTGATAACTGATTATCAGACAACACTTGTTTGGCTACCAAACATCAACTCAGCGATTCTATTGTGGAAACTCAACCCGCAAATGCCGTGTCTAGCATTCATCCAGAGACTCTTCAGGAGGCCCTCGCCGATGTCCGAAACCAAGGATGAAAAAAACAATTTAAGCCAACAACTGCAACAGCTAGTTGCTGAAGCTTGTTCGCATCCGCCCAAAAGCTTGATGCGGCGGCAAAAACTCAGCGAGATAGTGAGGCTGATTGTGAAATCTGGCAAACTTTGGCAAGAAGCGACGCCTCATTATAACGATGCTTTGCAGCAAACTTGGGTGTATTTTTGTCGCAATGTTTGTGTTTGCAAAGACAATACCACAAACAAACCTTACGATCCGAATCTGGGCAGCGTCATTACTTGGCTAGACAAATATCTCAAGATGCGGCTGAAAGACTTCTCAATCTCACAAATAGAACACCAAAATAGAGTTATTTCGCCGTCAATTTCCGAAGAGTCAGAAGCAATTAACATTATTTATAATGTCGAAAATCCGCCGACTCATTCTGACAGTCCGCTAGTTATCCTAGAAGAGACTAAAAAATGGGTGCTGGCAGATCCCGAGGGAGAGTTAAAAAGCGTTCACATCAAAAAACGTCCCGATGTCACTTGCCAAATCTTAATTTTGAAGCGTCTTCCTCCGGAGACTTGCTGGGAAAAGATTGGTCTTGAATTTAACTTGCCACCGTCAACTGCGCCCAACTTTTATAAAAGAGAATGTCTGCCCCGCTTGCGAAATTTTGCCAAAAAGCAAGGATATCTGGAATAACAGTTGACAGTTGACAGTTGACAGTTGACGGTTGACAGTTGACGGTTGATAGTTGACAGTTGACAGTTGACAGTTGATAGTTGATAGTTAATAGCGATGTTTGTTAGACTAAAAGTAAAATGTCGCTCTTCAAAAAGCCTAGAAATACGGGGAGTAACAACCCTTACTATTGGGTAATTGGTAATTTCTAATAGTTGCTATAGCGGTTCTCAAAAAAGTGAGGTATGCACCATGCCCTATGCCCCATGCCCTATGCCCCATGCCCTATGCCCTATGCCCTATGCACGTCGGGTACCTCATCTTTCTGAGACTCGGCTATATCTGTAACTGAATTACCTGAGGAAGGCTAGAGAAAAGTATGTTTTTGAATTTTCATCCTAAAACTATAGTTCACAGAGGAGAATCCCGATGAATGGCAACCTTAACAATATCAGGCAATCATCTATTCCACTGCCCATTACCACCGCAGCGCTGCGGCTGGCAGAGAAATTTTCAAATATTAAAGGATTGAGCACAGCAGAAAAAAGAGACCAAGTTTATTTCAACACTTTAGCTGTATGTGCAGTGAAAGATTACATGGAAATGATGGATATTCCTACAGATTTGAAAGCCAGCGACAGTTGGAACCCTGCGATGCGCCTTTACACCGATGCAGCAGATTTGAAATTAACTCAATTTGGCTATTTGGAATGCCGCCCTGTGAAGTCTGGCAAGTTTTGTGACATTCCGCTGGAAATACCGGACGATCGCATTGGTTTAGTCGCAGTTGAAATCGATACACAGCGGCAAGAAGCTACTTTGCTGGGATTTATGGCAACTGCAAGTGCTGGCGAGTTGGCGATCGACAAATTACAAAGTTTTGAAAAATTGCTGCTACATTTGGATAGTCTGAAACGCAGCAAAAAAGCTGTACAACTCAGTCAGTGGCTGCACAATATTTTCGAGGCCAGTTGGCAGTCTGTAGCAGAAGTTTTAGCGCCGCCAGAACCTAGTTTAGCTTTTCGTTACGGTAGCGCAGTCGTGCGGGCTAAGACGATCCATCTGACACCAGATATCTCGGAACCAGTATCAACAACCCTCAACTATTTTCGGGGAAAACCTAATTTAGATAGGGGTGTAGGAGTACCCGCCGAATCTGTAGCTTTGCTGGTGGCGATCGCACCAACGACTGATACTGATATTAATATTAAAGTACAAGTGCATCCGATCGCCGGTGCGGACAGCTTGCCGCTCAACCTGACTCTGAAACTCATCGACGGCGAAGGAACGACTGTCATGGAAGCTTGTGCCGTCAAAAAAGACAACGGCTGCATGACACTGGAATTTGCTGCCGATCGCGGAGAATGTTTCAGCGTTGTGGTAAAACTGAAAGAAGTCTGTATTGCAGAGAATTTTGTCGCTTAAATCGGCCCGCTGGTTATAAGCTGTTCAGCATTAAAATTGAACCTTTACCAGGAAGTTGGCTTGGGGAATCAAAAATCTCAGTGTATCAAAAACCTGAGAGTGTCAACCATGGAAAAATTAGTTGTCTTAAAGCTAGATGATAACTTGACAAAAGGCGTGCGAGCTACTCTGGAAATCGGCCCGGAAGGAGAACGGGCCACAGTAGAAATCCAAGGTTTCCTGCCTCCAAAACTAGAAATAGCTGACAACTACGATCGCTGGCAGTCAGTCTACCGCAGTTTGGGAGATTTCCGCATTAAGCCGATCGCAATTACCATTAGCGAATCTCGTACAGCACAGTTGTCCAAGTGTCGCGAGTTGGCGGAACAATTAAGCCTGCAAATCAATAGCTGGCTTGACTCTGAACCGTTTCGTAAACTCAAAGACACATTACTCGTACAATTAAACCCATCGGATACAGTTCGATTTTTAATCAAAACTGATGATATCGTTTTGCGGCGTTTACCGTGGTACTGTTGGAATATTTTCAATGGGTATCCGAAAGCCGAAATTGCCTTGAGCGCCACAGCTTATAAAAAACCGCCACTTGCCAACATAAATGGCTCTAGAAATTGCGTAAAGATTTTAGCAATTTTGGGGAATAGTGAAAATATTAATATTGAACAAGACTGCAAACTTCTGGAAGGATTGCCATCAGCAGAAGTTACTTTTTTGGTCGAACCAAATCGCAGAAAAATCTGTCAAGAACTTTGGGAAAACAACTGGGATATCTTATTTTTTGCGGGACACAGTGACAGCGACGCATCCGGGCGATCGGGAAAATTTTATATCAATAAAACCGAGAGTTTAACAGTAGAAGAGCTGAAACAAGGCTTCAAGCTAGCGGTTAACCGTGGCTTGCAGTTGGCTATTTTGAATTCTTGCGATGGATTGGGCATAGCGCGGCAGTTTGAAGATTTGGGCATCCCGCAAACGATCGTAATGCGAGAACCTGTATGCGATCGAGTTGCCCAAGATTTTTTAAAGTATTTTCTCGCCTCTTTTTGCAGCGGGGAATCTTTGTATGTGTCAGTGCGCCTCGCGAGGCAAAGATTGGCAGAATGCGAGTCAGAAATTCCCGCTGCGGATTGGCTGCCGGTAATTTGTCAAAATCCTGCTGCCAATCCGCCGACTTGGCAAGAGTTGGCAAATAAACCAGCACCTTTTCCTTGGAGGCGGCGCTTACAAATCGGGTTGTTGGCGATCGCAATTAGTGCTGTTTCTGTCACGGGAATGCGATCGCTGGGCTGGCTGCAAATATGGGAATTGCAAGCTTTTGACCAATTGATGCGCCTGCGTCCCGCCGAAAGCTCGGATTCGCGTTTGTTGCTGGTGGAAGCAACGGAAACGGATATCGAAAAATACGGCTTTCCGCTGCCGGATGGGACGATCGCCAAAGCAGTAGCAAATTTAGCACAGTATCGGCCGCAAACGATCGCCCTGGATATCTTTCGCCCTCGCCCTGTAGGAGTCGGTTATGCAGCATTGGCTGCTAGCTTTCAGAGCGATCGAAGTTTAATTGGTTTGTGCAGCGTCAAAGAAAGCGGCAAACCGAACAAATGCGGCATCAAACCGCCACCTGCACTGCCAAAAGAGCGCCTCGGGTTCAGCGATGTGGTGGCTGATGCCGACGGCATTCTCCGCCGCCACTTGCTGTTTATGCAGCCGCAGACAACCGATCTTTGTGCTACAGAACACTCTTTGAGCATGAGGGCTGCGCTCCATTACCTAGCAGCAAAAGGCATCACACCAGAAACTTTGTCAGGAGATAAGATAGGGCTGAGAAAGGCAGTTTTTGCACCAATTCACGGCAGTACAGGCGCTTATCAAAACCTGGACAATCGCGGCTTTCAAATTATGCTAAATTATCGATCGCCCCGAACTTTTATTCAGCGAGTTAGCCTGACAGAACTGTTAGAAGGAAAAGTTAGTCCCAATTTGATTAAAGACCGAATTATTTTTATAGGTGTGACGGCGCCCATTTCCAATCCCGATGATTTTTTTACACCCTACAGCGCGCGAGAAATACCTTACCAGAAAATGCCGGGGGTGTTACTTCAAGCACAAATGTCGAGTCAAATTATCAGTGCTGCTTTGGATGGGCGCCCGCTGCTACAAATTGTGCCTGTGTGGCAGGAAATGCTGTGGATTTTGGGCGGCGCAGCAGTTGGTAGCGCGATCGCGATTGTCAGCCGGCGCAGGCTGTTTGCGGTGTTGCGGGCGATCGCTTTTGCGGGGATTTTGGTCGGAATTTGCTGGTTTTTGCTAATCCAGGGTTGGTGGGTGCCTTTGGTACCGTCGGTTGTGGCAATGCTGGGGGCGTGTGGTATTGCGATCGTTTGTAAGCGAATCTAGTACCATCTCAGGGTTAAATAGGTACGTTGTTGCGCTTGAGCGCTCTTAATATATATAAGATCGGAGCGCTCAAGCGCAACTACATACCTTTGTTTTAGAAGGTGACATTATTTATTCAATAGACTTGTATTGCCACAATAATAGCGCTCT